>CAKZUU010000203.1 GCA_937922175.1 uncultured Gemmataceae bacterium | reverse complement strand
GTGACGGCGTTGAAGGCTCAAGCCGCTCGTCTCGAAGCCCAGCAAACGGTGTTGGCGGACTCGTGGCAATTGCGGGCTCAAATCGAGTCGCTTCAGGGTGAGGTGGCTCGGTTGAAGGATTGGTTGTCCTCGAGCGAGCGCAGTTGGTCGGGTTCGTCTCCCAGCCGTCTGCCGTCCGTCCCCGGCCAACGTCGTGAATCGCTTCGGCCCGACCCGGGCCTCCGTGACGAGACTCGTCTGACGACGGGTGCGCTCCGCCTGATCAATCAGCTGACCACCATCCAAGAAGTTCGCGTCAATGGAGTTCCTTATTTCCTGATGCCCGGCGAGCAGATCGATGTGACGGTGCCCGCGGGTACTTTCACCTACCAAGTCGTTGGCATCGACTTGGTTCCTCGAACGCGAAGTATGGTCGCCGGTCGAGTGTTCACGGCCAACATTCATCCGTGAGCGAGCAAAGGTCGCAGACGAAGGCGGAGATGATCATCACGATCGACGGCCCAGCCGGGACAGGTAAAAGCACCACGGCGAAGACTCTAGCGGATCGGTTGGGCTTCGAGGTGCTGGACACCGGGGCGATGTACCGTGCGGTGGCGCTGGCGGTGATTCGGCATCGCGTGGAGCCGGACGATGAAGCCGCCATTCAACCTCTTCTTCGCGAAACCCGCGTCCAGGTGCAAGGACCGAAAGTGTGGCTCAACGACGAGGACGTGACGGAGTTGATTCGCGACCCGGAGGTATCCCAAGCGGCGAGTCGCGTAGCATCGCTGCCCGTGGTTCGCCGATTTCTGATGGAGCTGCAGCGATCGGCAGCGAAGGGGCGGAATATCATCGCCGAGGGTCGGGATCAGGGAACGGTCGTCTTCCCCGAAGCGCAGGTCAAGTTTTTTTTGACGGCGGATCCTGCCGAACGGGCCGAGCGCCGGCGACGGGAATTGGCGGCTCGTGGCGTATGCCGAAGCATCGACGATGTCCTCGCCGAGCAAAACGAGCGTGACCGCCGTGATTCGAGTCGAGACATGGCACCTCTCGTGCCCGCGCCCGACGCCATTCTGATCGATACGACAAATCGTTCGATCGAAGAGGTGGTCGCGCTCATGGAAGAGTATGCACGTTCATGCCGCGGTCGTTGAGTGATTGGTGTTACCTGGGACTTTACCCGCCCCTGCACATGCTGGCGGTGTTCTCCCATTCCTTCCGCTTTGAAGGCGCGCGACACATCCCCCGATCCGGTCCCGTCCTTTTGGTCGGCAACCACCAAAGCTACTTGGATATCCCGCTGATGGGCCTTGCTTGTCCACGGCGGATCCGGTTTCTCGCTCGGAAAACACTGTTCCGCGTGCCTCTTCTTCGGGAGATCATGACCTTCTTCGGCACCGTCCCTGTGGACAACCTCGGGTTTAGTCGCGCGGGACTCAGCGGGATCTTGGAAGAGTTAAAAAAAGGACACGCCGTCCTTGTCTACCCGGAAGGCGAACGGTGTTGGGATGGTCGGCTCGCACCATTGAAGCCCGGAGTCACCTTACTGATCCGAGAGGGGCGCTGCCCAGTGGTGCCCATCGGAATCGCCGGGGCTTACCAGGCCTGGCCGCGCCAACGATCTTGGATGCGGTTTGCCCCGCCATTCCTTCCCTGGAACGACGCCCGAATTGCCGTGAGCGTGGGAGCGCCTCTGGATGGTGCTCGGTTGGCCGAACTGCCACGCAGTGATGTCCTGCGAATCCTATCGGATCGCTTGCGCGAATGCATTGAGCGAGCCGAACGGTGGCGTCGTGGCACCTTCGGCCCACCCTTGCTGCCCCTCGAGCGCTCCCCGCGCCAAGGGCACGCAGCGACGGATTCAGCAATTCACCCCAATGGCTTGTCGTAATTTGCCAATCGCTTTGTACTTTTCGTCGCTGACGCGCTCGGGCGGCAAATGCAACTCCCGAGCAATTTCGCGGACAGTGTATCCGTCGGCCGAAAGCTGCACGATGCGACGCTGCCGCGGCGAGAGGACATCGCGCACCCGTTGAAGTTCATCCCGCAGATCGTCGATCTCGCGATGATTGCGGGCGGATCGATCGGCGAGTTCCTCACTTAGGGGGCTCCATTTCCGCGACCGTTGCGAACGTTTTCGGACCGCGTCGATAGCTCGAACGAATTCCCTTCGCTCCTCGGCGTCGGCATCGAGAAGTCGATCCCAACGCTGCAACGGGATCGTCTGCATCAATCGGCAAAGAACTTCTTGGGTGCAGTCGTTCCATGAGTCGATCGGCAGCCGTGCATTCCGCCAACAGGCGCTGCAATAACGTTGCACGTCGGCAATTGTTCGCTCCACTGTTCGATTCGAGGCACATGCCCCATCCGGCATCGACAGGGCCGCGCCAATCATCAAGGCAGCGAACGCCGTCCGCGAGGACGGATTCAATCCTTGGGCCATACGCATCATTCGCCACGAATCCGGTGGGTGACTCAACCGTCTCTCTCCCCAAAGCTGGACATCTGACTTGGTTGATCTCGCTGCGATTTTTTTGGCAGGTGACAACCCTCGATTCCTCTTCCATCTTATAGGAGATATTTCCCAGGCGTTAACGAAAATGCCCTGCGAACGATGCAAAGCGTATTAGCCATGTCTTGTCCCAACCTTGAGGCCGACACGATCCCACCGGTTTCGTTGATCGACCCTTTACCACAACTTATTGAGGATTTGAAAGATCCGTTAAGACGCCTTGCCGCGATCCATGAAATGGGTCGGCTCGGCCCGCTCGCCAGCGATGCTTTACCGCAACTTCGGGAACTTTTCCAAACTTTGGACCACGAAATACTCGCCTCGGCCGCAAAAGCTGTCGGGCAAATGGGTTTGGAAGCAATTCCGCTGTTGAAGGAGCTTTTGAAACACCCGCGACGTTCGGTTCGGCGGGAGGCAGTGTGGGCGTTGGCGAGGCTCGGTGCCCAAGCGAAAGAATGCATTCCGGATTTAGGCTGCGCTTTGCGCGACCCCGATCCTCGGACGGCTGCGGGAGCAGCTCAAGCCTTGGCAAATATGGGGGCCTTGGCTGAGGCCGCGATTCCCGACTTGCTCGACGCGCTGAACAGCGTCAATTTGATCCACTCCCGCCTCGTCGCCAAAGCGCTCAGCAATATTGGGCCCAAAGCGCTGCCCGCTCTGGTCGCCCGTTTGAATGATCCCCGACCATTCGTCCGGCGCGAAATTATTGTCGCGATCGGGTTTATGGGGATGCGTGGCGGCTCGGCGGTGAGGGCACTCATCGAACGATTTCACCAGGTTCGCCGTCTGTGCTCCACCGCTGGCGAGTCCAGCCAGGAAATCGACGAATTCCAGAAGACGCAGCCGACCTACGTTCTCACTTCGGATTTCGACTCAATCGGTGAGGCCATCTTGATCCTCGATACCCTTGGACGGATCGGACCCGCTGCCCAGGAAGCCAAAACGGTGCTTCAACAGGTGCTCCACGATCATGATCCCCGATTGCGGCACACGGCTGCTCAAGCCTTGCTGCAAATTACCGGTTGGCAGTAAACGCGATCTACCGAGGCGACTCAATACTCGGGCATTCGGAATAATAGATCAAATTGCAACCGCGGAATCTCCGGGAGTCGCTCTCTTCCGTCCCGAAGCCACTGCCTGAGGCGTTCGCGCCTTCCGAATGACGGCACAATGCCCGACGACGGCGACAATGGATCCTGCCCTCGAACGGTCCAACGCGGTCGCGTTTCGTCCGACCTTCCCGTTCCTTGTGGAGGGGAGGGAGCTGCGAGGCGAGTCATTGGGGCAGTGATTTCTCGCATGCCAGACGGGTCGGCGAAATAACAGGCCGAGCGACCCTCCGACGTCATCAGGAATCCAGTGAAAGCCCAACCAATGAAAAACGGGAACAGCCAGCGCATCGCTAACTCCTCGGTCCACAGCGGCGCTCATAACGAGTTCAGCGCGAGAAACAAGCCGAATCGAAAAAGGAGCGGTTCATCCGATGCAAGTTTCAAACCGACTCAGCGGCTCCCGATCAGTTGAGCGAGAACCAGCGTTAGCAATCCGACGAGTAACGGCAACGCAACACGTTGGGCGACTCGAAATGGTTCGGTACTCGTCAGTTGGGCCGACATGAGGACAACAGCGGCAACGGGAGACATGGTGCGGCCGGCGGCTGCCCCCACTGCGACGAAAGCCCCAATACGAAAAGGGTCGGCGTTGGTGGCGAGGATGGGAGCGACGTAAAAATCAAACAAACTTTGCGTCGCTGCCATGCCCGAACCGCTGATCAACGCGAACAACAGGGGGATCACGACGGCGGCGGGAATCAGCGCGACGGGGTATTTTTCGACGAAATGACCGATTCCCTGGTGCCAACTGAGAAACTTGATTCCCTCTCCGAAACAGGATGCCGCAACGATGAGTCCGATGATGTGGGTGAAACCGTAACCCGCCCCCTCGAAGAAAATTGCCGTGCTGCGACCGAACGAGGCTGGCGTCGTGGCGGCTGCCGCGACCGCACCCATGAGCATCGCGACCCCGATGAGTCGGCTGTCAAATGTTTCACGATCCTTCGCACTGGTCAACCAGTCTCTCGGTACCTCAAGGATACTGAGCGCGGGAGATGTCAAAAAAAGAAGAATAAGAGGGACAAACGGCATTACAGCCTTGTCCCAGCGAACAGGTTTGTCCTTGACAGGTGGATCGTCGTTGGCCTCGACATCATTGGGGGGAGGTTGATTCGTGTTGCGATTCAGCCACCAGAAGACAGCGGTCGCGACGAACAAATGGCCCCAAATCAGTCGATGTACCTGCGACACGCAGTCATGAGAGCGTGCCTCGGGGATGTGACGTTGCAGCGACCGGGCGACGGACAGGAGTTCCGGGGCGGCTGGATTTAAAAGTTCTCCCCCGAGTGACGAGCCGAGAACCAATGCCGCTGCAATCGTCAACGCGGGCACTCCCGAGGCTCGAAGAAGAGGCACGAGGACCGTCCCCACGGCAACGGCCGTGCTGGTCTGGCTCACCAACGGAATATTGACCAAAAAGCCGATGACGACGGTGGCGGGCACCAACAGTTGCCTGACCCTCCGAAACGGCCGAATCAACAGCCGGACGAGATGCCGGTCGCATTCCGTGTGTCGAAGAACGTAAGCGAAACCCATCGCCGAGCAGATCGGCACAACAAACTTTTCGTTGCTGAACGTGGCGACGAACGTGCGAGCAATCGGCATCCACATCGTCAGGATCGGCGGAACCCCACGATGCTCCATAGCCTCGGTCAGAGCGGCAGAGGTCGCCAGGGCGAATGAGGCAGTCAACAGGACAAATCGAACCTCGTACCTCCACGCCACTGCGGTGGCAGTTGCGATGAGGATCAGCAATCCAGCCGCGATCGTGATGACATCCGTCATCGATCCGTCGGTTCTTCTCGAAACTCTAAGGGGGCGCCGCAACAGTCGCAGGCATTCGGCTCAAAGCGCTTGATTTTACAGATGTCGCACCAGTAGAACGGCTCGTGCCGACGCCCTTTGATCATAGTGAACGCTTGCAACACTTGTAAGAACTGCTCTCCCCCCACGAGGCGGCCCCGAAGCACGACGGGGCGATCTCGCAGCCGTTCATCCTTGAAAAACATTCGGCTGCCCGCGTCTTTCACCAGAGGGATCAGCTTGCCATCGTCGCCGACGATTCCGACCCACAGGGGTGCTGCATCCTGGTCTAAAGCGGCACCCTCGTGCTGGAGGATCGACGAAATCAAGACGACTTTGCCGCGAAATTCCCGAGGTTCTTTCGCTGGTTCGGCAAGAAGCTCCATCTCCAGCCACCCCGGTAAAAACCACGGTAAACATCCGATGACAAGCCCCAATTCTACGACGATTCGCCATCCCACGGCTGACACCCTCGAAACCCGCAGGGCTTTATTCTATGGCGGGAGCGGGCGTCCCTGACGACGGGGCGTCTTTCGGACAAGCCGTCCAACGTGCCGGCGGCTCCCAATCACGATTTAGGGGGCACAATGATCGCGCCACCCACCGGTTTGCAGAAGTGCCGAAAAACAAATCCCGCGGGAAAGTAGCCGCCGGCCGAGCCAATTCCAGATCCATCGCCCCGCAGGCTGCGAGCGCGGTCACGACGAACTCTGAACAAAAGTAGCTTTTCTGGTCGAGATCTGTTTTTCCGACAACGGCCGTCCGCAAAGGCCCCTTGGCTCGCCACGGCGTCATGAGGAAAAACATCCGCACTCGGGCGAACCGACGCCCCTCGGCCTCGTAAACGAATTGAGTCAAAGCTTCGGATTGCTCCGGCGTCAATGGTGTTTTCCGCTGACGGACCCAAATCTCGCGCGTCCGTCGGCCCGTACGGCTCGCCTCGTACCGCAAATGCTCGTCCAGTCGCATGATGCCGATCTTGGACGGTGTATCTCGATGTGAGCCTGCTTGCGCCGTCGCCAACGTACCATCGGGCATCCGGAAGACGATCGCGCTATGATGGGGTTTTCCCGTCTTTGCCAGGTTATGGGCCAAGGTCCAGCCGAGGCGGTCATCGCTGAAGAGCAGAAGATCGCCCGGTTGTGGTCCATACGGTCGCGAGGGGCCTCGAATCGCCTTATCGATCGCGAAGACCGGATCGTGAACGTAGCCGTATTCGCTGCAATCCGATCGGAACGATAGCATCATCACCAGGACAAGCACGCCGTTCATCCGCGACCTCACTCATCGCAAGCCCTATCGACCCATCGGGCGGGCGGTTCCCACTCGCAGTGAAGAAGAATCACGCCGCGATCCACATGGGGATTCCGCGACCTGCTGAAAAACAAATCACTCGGATATGTCGCTGACGGACGGAACAAGTCGGCATCCAAAACGCCCGCCGCCACGAGCGCATTTAGAACCAGCTCGGAACAGAAATAGGTGCGTTGGTCCAAATCCGGCTTGCCCAGCCACGCCGTGCGAAATGGTCCCCGGCTGCGGAAAGGTGTCAGTTGTGCGACCAGACGAACCACGGGAAAAATTTTGTCATCCTGCCCTAGGCAAAATTGGGTCAGCGCTTCCGATTGTTCGAGGGAAAGGGGGATCCGTCGCCGACGAATCCAGACTCTTCCGCCTTCTGCCACATACTTGCGTAAATGCGTGTAAGCCTCATTCACTTGCAGGGACAACTGGCTGTGGGGACCAGCTTCCAGGATCCAAACACGTCCATCGGGGTGAGCAAACGCGATCATGCTGTGATTTGGCAGACCCGCCCCGGAAAGGCGGTGTCCGATGCGCGACATGACATGGTTGTTGACAGCGAAACAGATGTCACCGGGTTGCAGGCAATACGGGGTCGGTTTGCCGCTGTCTTGCCAATTCAGGGAATAAGCGGGTTCATACAGATAGGAGCCCCGCTCGCCGGGAGTCTGCGTGGCAAACCCAATCCCGACCCACAAGACGAGGTGTAAACCGCTCATGGGAACGATCATCCTTGAACCGTCGGCAGCCGATCCGCGGAGTGCAACACGCGGAGGGAGGGCAGAATTTCCGTCGATTCTTTCGACGTCCACTTTCCGCGGTAGCTCTATCGTCGAAGAAGAGCAGGCTACTTCAAGCCGGGTCAAGGAGCAATGATAGGAAGTACCGAGAAACTGAGGATCATCTGGTTTGTTACGTAAAGCGGGAAAAAGTTCGTTGATCGCTCAACTTTCCCCCGTTTCACATCCGTAAAGTCGCTCCTCCCGCTTCGGACAATCGTGTTCGGCGGAACGCTCACCCTGCCCGAGATCTTCACGGCGAGGTATTTTCTTTTACTACCCGTCAAATGCGGACCAGTGAGCGAGCCGCACGGCGAAGGGCATCCGCTTTATCCGTTCGTTCCCATGTGAAACCGGCTCCGTCGCGGCCGAAGTGACCGTGCCGAGCCGTCTCGCGGTAAATGGGCCGACGCAGATCCAGACTTTCGATGATCCCGTGCGGCGTGAGTTTGAAATGCTCGCGGATCAGATCAATTAAACGGTCCTCGGTCAACCCGTCGACCAGCGTGTTATTCGTGTTCACCCAGATGGAAAGGGGATCCGGATGACCGATGGCGTAGGAGAGTTGGACTTCGCATTGTCGCGCCAAACCTGCCGCGACGATATTCTTAGCGATATACCGGGCCATGTAAGTCGCTGAGCGATCGACTTTTGTCGGATCTTTGCCGCTGAACGCCCCGCCCCCGTGCCGTCCGCGGCCGCCGTAGGTATCGACAATGATTTTACGTCCCGTCAAACCGCAATCGCCGTGGGGTCCCCCCTCCAGGAACAAGCCTGTTGGGTTGATGTGATATTCGATCTCCCCGTTCACCAAATTCGGATTTTCAGCTCGAAGCGTTGGCAGGATCAATTTGTGAATCAGTTCGTCCCGAGCTGCATTGGAGAATCGCTTCTTCCCATGTATTGTCTCGACCGCCGATTCGTCATGCTGGGTGGAGAAAACGATGGTTGTCACACGATGCGGCGTCCCGTCCGGGTTGTACTCGACCGTTACCTGGCTTTTGGCATCCGGCCGCAAAAATTTGATCTCCCCCGATCGGCGAAGCTGGGCATGCCGCTCCACGAGTCGATGAGCCAGGTAGATCGGCAGCGGCATCAGAGCATGGGTTTCATCACACGCGAAACCAAACATCATGCCTTGGTCGCCGGCCCCACCGACATCGACTCCTTGGGCGATGTCGGGTGATTGGGCATGGATATGGCACGTGACCTGACAGGTGCTCGCCGCGAAGCCAATCTTCGGGTCGACGTAGCCGATTTCCTCAATGACCTCTCGCACCAACCGATCGATATTCTGGCGCGTCAGCGGGGCCTGAGTCGTAATTTCGCCAGCCACGACTGCTAAATCGGTTGTGACGAGTGTTTCGCAAGCGACTCGGCTCTTGGCGTCGTGTTGCAGACAGAAATCCAGAACTGCGTCGCTGATCTGATCCGCGACCTTGTCTGGATGACCCATGGATACCGACTCGCTTGTAAACAGATAACGATGGGTACTCACGAAAAAGCTTCCCCTGTTATTCACGGGCTGGGGTTTGAATTAGTTGAGGCGAATTATAGCAATCCAAGGCCGGAAGGCTCCACCACCTTTGCCGCTGTCGGGTGACTCCCGCTTCTGATGGCGTTGGCGCCCGACAGGACGCAAAAGTTCCCAAGACGTTTACGAGCGGCGGGCTTACCAAGGTGCACGACCGCCGTCACCCAAACGAGATCGAACACCGTCGAGAGCGGTCAATTGCTTTGCGTCTCCGGTCGCAGGACGCGCTCGACAAATTTCGTATCGACCCGGCCATCGACGAATGCCGACGTGTTGAAGATCTCCCGGTGCAACGCGATCGTTGTGTGAATTCCCTCCACCCGGAATTCGGCCAACGCCCGCCGCATCACCGCGATTGCATCCGCTCGCGTCGGTTGGTGAACGAGTAACTTCGCGATCAGCGAATCGTAATAGGACGGGACCTTATAACCCGTGATCACGTGGGAATCCAAGCGAACTCCCGGACCTCCCGGCGGCTGCCAGTGCGAGATCGTCCCAGGGGAGGGTCGAAAGGTCTGCGAGTCCTCCGCATTGATGCGGCATTCGATGGCGCAACCCCGGTGTTCAATGTCGGACTGCTGAAAGCGGAGCGGCTCGCCGGCGGCAATGCGGATCTGCTCTCGCACCAAATCGACCCCAGTCACCAATTCGGTCACCGGATGCTCGACCTGAATTCGCGCATTGACTTCGATGAAATAAAAACGGTTCTGCGGATCGACGAGGAATTCGCACGTACCGGCGTTGTAATAGCCGGCTGCCTTTGTCAGTCGAACGGCGGCATCGCAGATCGCCTCGCGGACCGACGTCGGCAAATGCGGGGCCGGCGACTCTTCAACCAGCTTCTGGTGTTTCCGCTGCATTGAACATTCGCGCTCCCACAGGTGCACGACCTCGCCGTTCCGATCGCCCAGAATTTGAACTTCGATATGGCGAGCGATTTCGAGATACTTCTCGAGATAAATGCTGCTGTCTTTAAAAGCGGACTGCGCCTCTTGCCGCGCGGCGTTCAGACCGGAGATCAAGGTCATCTCGTTCCGGGCAATGCGCATGCCTTTGCCTCCGCCGCCGGCCGCCGCCTTAATCAGAACGGGGTAGCCAACGGCCTCGGCGAACGCCAACGCCTCCTTATCCGATTCCACCAATCCTTCGCTGCCGGGCACCACTGGGACGCCGACCTGCTTCGCGAGCTTGCGGGCCTCGTTTTTGTCGCCGAGTCGCCGCATCGCCTCTTCGGGAGGGCCGATGAACTCGATCCCACAGGCTCGGCACATGTGAGCAAAATCGGCCTTCTCCGAGAGAAACCCATAGCCCGGGTGAATCGCATTCACGTTGGCCATCTCCGCCGCCTTGATGATGTTCGCGGGCTTGAGATAGCTCTCGGTCGCCGCTGCCGGGCCGATACATATCGCTTGATCTGCGAGGCGAAGGTAAGGGGCTCCTCGATCCGCCTCCGAGTAGACAACGACAGCTTCGATCCCCAGGTCGTGACACGCGCGGATCACTCGCAGGGCGACTTCGCCGCGGTTCGCAATCAGGATGCGTTGAAACATGGCCGCGCTGACTTCTCAAGAGGGATCGACCCGAAACAACACGGTCCCATATTCGACCGGCTGTTGATTCTCGACGAGCACTTCCGTGATGACTCCCGAGACTCCCGCCAACACTTCGTTGAAGATCTTCATCGCCTCGATCAAACCCACCACCGTCTTCTCCGTGACACGCGAGCCGACTTTTACGTAAGGCTCCGCCTCCGGGTTCGGTTTGGAGTAGAACGTTCCCAGCGTTTCACTCTTGATCTCGACCAGACGCCGCGTGGTCTCAGGTGCCGACGATATGGACGGCGCCGAGGCGGCTGACGCACTCACCATCCCACCGGCAATCGGTGGTACAGCCGTCGGCGGAGCGGGAAAATGTTGCGAGACGATCCGTGGGCCCCGCCTCATGCGAATCCGGCCCGAATCTGTCTCGATATCGACTTCGCTCAACTCGTGTTGGCTCATGATTTCCGCCATCGCCTTGACGGCGTCCACCGTCTCGATGCTGACGAGCGGACCGGCTGTGACATCGTTGGCCACCTTCATACCCTCTGCTTCATCGACGAATCATCGCATCCACCTACCAAATGACGACCGCCTCCGACCAATCTCTCGAGGCGCGGGTCAGCACCTCGCCACCATCCGCATGAACGAGCACGTCGTCTTCGATACGGACACCGCCAAAACCGGGCAGATACAATCCCGGTTCGACCGTGACGACGTTGCCCGCTTCCAGGACGTCAGGCGAATTCGGTCGCAAAAACGGTCCCTCGTGGATTTGCAAGCCGATACCGTGCCCCAGACTGTGATTGAATTCCTTGGAGTATCCTTGCTCTTCAAAATAGGCACGGACCGCCGCATCCACCTCGGCCGCCCGAACCCCGGCACGAATCGAGCGAAGCGCCATCTGCTGCCCATGTAAGACGACGGTATACAGTTTTTCCAAACGGCTTTCAATCTCCGACCAGGCCGTCGACAATGACCGGTTGCGCGGTGCCGCTCGGAGTATTCGCGTCAGGTCGCTGCAATACAAGCGATGGGTCGCTCCCCAATCAAGGAGCAAGAAGGGCGAATCGCTCATCCGCCGTTCCGTCGGTGGCGCGTGTGGCAAAGCCGAGCGGTCTCCGACAGCGACGATCGGTGGAAAACTCGTTCCCTCCCCTCCTGCCCTCCGAACGTAACCCTCCATCGCATCGACGAGGTCCTTCTCCGATTCCTTCCCTGTGATCATGGCTCGAAACATATCAAACGCCCGTTCCGCAATGGCAATCGATTGTCGGATCGCCTCGATCTCTTGCGCGTCCTTGACCCTTCGGAGGCTTTCGACCAAGCCACGCATTGGGACCCAATTGACGCTCGGAGCCGTTTCTCGCAGGCGTTCCGCCTCGGCCACTGTGACCTGTGTCGCCTCAAAGGCAACGTTTCTCGCTTTTGCTTGCTCCAAAGCTTGACCGATAGCCTCCACAGTGGTCATCGCGGGTGGACGAATGATCACCTCGATGCCCGGGCATTCCGTCGCCAGCTGTTCTGCAAATCGTCCGTCACTGACGATGAAGGATCGTTGCCGCGACAGAAGTAGGTAACTTGCCTCCCCCGTAAACCCCGTTAGGTAGGTCACATTCGCCCGATGGCCCACCATCATCCAGTCGATCCCTTCGGGAAACGATTGCACCAAACGTTCACGACGCCCTTGAGACATCGCTTGGGCCTCCCGCCTTGGATGAACGCAGCAATTGTTAACAATGTAGGAAGTTGCGCAAGCGTTCGAAGTGTTCCACTTGGGCACCGATCATCGTGTCATGAAGGTGCAGAGAGTCACCTCGAGCTCGACTCAAAAGACACAATTTGCCGGCAGTGAGTATTTTGATGTTCAACATCTTCGGTTGACATCATATTTGCGAATCCTTAAGATTATGTCCAAGTATTGTAAAACCATACCGGATCAAAGCGTTCGTGTCGCGTGTTCAATTTTTGCTCAGTGCTCAAAATTGCAGCGATGCCAAAGGGGGGGGCTGCGCCGCGAAGATTTTTGGGTGCCGAAGCTGTTGTCCCACCTGCAGTTAGTTTGACTTGAGTCAATGTCTCGCCGGTCGGGAGAGAATGCACGTCACGAGCCGGATTGATCCGAAACCAGCCGAATTTGCGTTCTCCCCTTGGCCATGACGGTTGAGGTTGTCGAACTGCATGGATGCCATCCGTAATGCGAGCTGACCCGATGAGGTTGGAGTCGCCGGAGAGCATCGCATGACTCGAGAGTCACTTCAGTCGCTTTCTCGCAAGGACTTGGCGGAGCTGGCACGTCAACGCGGAGTAGTCGGTTGGCATGAGCTGAAGAAAGAGGAGTTGATATCTCGGATCATGCGGCGGGCCAGTCGAAGTAATGGTCGCGATGCGAAGCCGGCGAAGTCAACTCGGCGATCCTCCAACCGCAGCGCGAAGAATCCCGCGTCGGCCAACTCTCGTACCGGTCCCCACGTCAAGTCGGCGAGTCGACCGAACCGTTCGAGCAATCATTCGGTGCAAGCGGTTCCGTCAACGGCCTTGACTCGTACGGACAATGCCGAACCCGCCAACGATTTGGCGTGGTCGAACGGTGTCCCGGCGGGCTACGCCAAGGATCGGATCGTGTTGATGGTGCGCGATCCGTATTGGCTGCATGCGTACTGGGAATTATCGCAGCAGTCTGTGCAGCGTGCGGAGGCGGCACTGGGCCAGGATTGGCACACCGCCAAGCCGATCCTGCGGGTGGTTGATGTGAGCGCCCAGGACACCACCAGCACCTCGGAGGCTCTGGTTCGGGACATCGAGATTCACGGCGGTAGTCAGAACTGGTACATCGACGTGCCTCAACCGCCGCGGTCGTACCGCGTCGATATTGGGTATCTTTCTCGACGAGGCCAGTTTTTCGTGTTGTGCCGGTCGAACGTTGTGACGATGCCGAAAGCCGGTGTCAAAGAAGACCTCGAGGAAGGGTGGTCGGGCAGCGACATGGACAACGCTGACCGTATTTTCTCACGAACCACCGCCGCGGATATGAATTCGTCGATGAATCTGGAGTTGAAACAACTTCTCGAGGAAAGGCTCCGTCGGCCTCTCGGAGGGTCGGGATTGGCTGCCTTCGGTCCAGGTGCGTTGGGCGGAGAAAAGAAAAAGTTCGACTTCCGGATCGATGCGGAACTTATCGTCTTCGGAGAGACGTCGCCCGATGCCCGCGTGACACTTCAGGGCGAACTTGTCAAGCTCCGGCCCGACGGAACCTTCACTATGCGCTTCAGCCTGCCCGACAGCCGGCAAATCATCCCCGCCGTCGCGACCTCGCCCGATGGCGTCGAAGAGCGGACCATCGTGTTGGCCATCGAGCGGAACACAAAATACCTCGAGCCGATCTACCACGATGTGGGCGATACGGAATAGAATGGCGTGTGCGCCTCGGGAAATTTCTGGGGGAACATCTGAGTCGGCCCAGACCCCACCCAGTCGGCCCCTTGAGGAATCGGTCGCTGCGACAGTTGATCGACACACGCCCGTCCGGTGTTCCACGAGTTACGGTCCCTCGGATGGCATCTCGATGAATCGGCGGGCTTTCAAGGCGACATGCCTCCCCGGACTTGTGCAGCAAGTGCTGCCGGAGTCTCTTGCCCTCCGTCATCAGGGCGTCGCTCCACACCGACCGGCCCGACTGCTCCGCTGCTCGCACCAGGCGATGGCCACGGTCTTTGAACTCATCCTTCCCTGGCAGATTCAGGGGTCTCGCTGGGCTTGCCAACTGTTTGATCTGATCGACGAGTTGGAGGCCCAATTGACGGTTTACCGCGACGATAGCGATGTGAGTCGAATCAACCAGTTCGCGGCAAAGGAAGCGATCGAGGTTGAAACACGACTGTTCGAGTTATTTGAGCGTTGCGAGCAACTGACGCGTGAAACATGGGGGGCTTTCGACATTACCGCGGGTCCGTTGATTCGCGCGTGGGGGTTCTGGAAAAGAAAAGGAGAAGTTCCGACTCCCTCCGAACGGCAACAGGCTTGGCAACGCGTCGGCATGCATCGAGTGATTCTGGATCGAAGCCGGCGTTCGATTCGTTTCGCAACGCAGGGTGTGGAATTGAATTTGGGCAGCATCGGCAAAGGGTATGCCTTGGATCGCTGTTTCGAGGTGCTGCGCGAGATGGAAGTGTCTGCCGCCTTGATGCATGCGGGAGGTAGTAGCGTGCGGGCGGTCGGTCATCCGCTCGGCGCGGGAGGACGAGGTTGGCCCGTCGGTATTCGCCATCCGTGGGATGCTCAGCGAAGGCTGGCGATCGTCCGCCTGCGTGATCGGGCGTTGGCGACTTCCGCAGCCACCTATCAATATTTTGAGTACAATCGTCGTAAGCTCGGGCATCTGTTGGATCCGCGCTCAGGCTGGCCTGCCGAGGGCGTCGCCAGCGCGACGGCTATTGCCCGAACGGCAGCGGAAGCTGACGCCTTGGCGACGGCCTTCTACGTTCTGGGTTTGGAGAAAACCCGGCGCTATTGTGCCTTGCATCCCGACGTGGGCGCGATCGTCTTGCTCGACGACTCAGAAGTACCCGTGGTCATCAACCTGCCCGAATCCGAGGTGCAGGTTTTGACAAGCAATTAGCGAAGGGCCATGAGAGAACGCCTCGCCTTGATCTTCCTGATCCTCTTACGAGTCGCCATCGGCTGGCATTTCACCTTCGAGGCGTTGGAGAAACATCGAAGCGTTCGCATCGGCGAGACGCTGACTAATCGACCCTGGACCAGCGAAGGATATTTCCGCGAAGGACCCGGACCGGTCGCCCAACTCATCCGAAGGGCCATCGGCGATCCCGACGATTCCTTGATCGAGCGACTGACGCCACGCGAAACAGCGAATGGTCCTCCGCACACGAAAATGCCCCCGCCGCTCGAACGCGAATGGGGAGAATATCTCAATCGTTTTGTGCAGCACTACGGAGTCGATCCGTCGCGTGCCGAAGCTGTGCTGACCAAGGAAAAAGACGACTTCGTGAATTGGTTGACACAGATACCAGGGACCATCGGCTGGTTTTTGACGGGTCGATGGTTGGATTGGGACGCTCCCGTTTTCAAGCGGAAATATCTTCCCGATGGCAGCTATGAGGTCCGACTCTCGGTAGCGGAGCGCGCGGCGGAGTATCGGGAAAAACTGGCAGAGTACCGCGCCCTGAGCGACCGGAATCTCGCGTTGGGGAAAGATGTGGGAAAGGCCCGCCGGCCCCAACTGCGAGCGGAAGTCACGAGTCTGCGGCAGGAGCTTCAAGGTTTGCTCGATCGGCGGACCGAGTTGATGCAGCGACGATTGCGCGAGGCCTTGGTGACTCAGGAGGTGTTCGCCACCAAGGGGCCTGTTCCGTCGCCGCCGAGACGAGGATTGATTGGGTTATTGGACGACATGACTCGTTGGGGATTGCTCATCATCGGACTGTGTCTGATGTTTGGTTTATTCAGCCGGACGGCAGCCCTCGCAGGGGCGATCTTCCTTTTGTTGACCGTTTTGACCTACCCGTCCTTGCCCTGGCTTCCCGTACCGCCCAACAGCGAGGGGAACTACTTGTTTATTAGCAAAAACGTGATTGAAATGATCGCGCTGTTCATGCTAGCGTGCATACCGAGTGGCCGATGGTTTGGTTTGGATGCCTTGTTGGATTCCATCGTCAACCGTCGAACAACGGCGGAGTAGGAAGAGACGAGTCAGGGGACGAGAGACAACCGACTGGAGAAGCGGGAAATGGCGATAGATCTGACTCCCGAACAGCGTCGTGTGGGCGAAGAGAATTTCGTGCGAGTATCCGAGGGGATCACGCGGCGGCGGTTTCTGAAGGGCGTTGCGGTTGCCGCCGGGTCGGCAGCCGCCGTCTCTCCGGCGCTGTACTTCGGCTATGAGGCGTTCAGCGGGAACCCGGTGAAAGCCGCCCTGATCGGCGCCGGCGATGAAGGAGGCGTGCTGGTCGGAGAACACAACCCCGAATTTCTCGAGTTTATCGCCGTCTGCGATCTGCGCCCGTTCAACTTGACAATCGGACCGGATGGTCGCGGTGGGGGTCGGATCTTCGATGGCGATCCGAAAACACCATTGCGGAAAGGATTCAAGAAGGTGTATGGCAGTCGGGCCAACGACATCAAGCCATATCGCGACATTGAGCGAATGCTGACGGAAAATCCCGCGATCGAAGCGGTCGTCATTGCCACACCCTTGGTGACGCACGCCCCCATTGCGATCCAATGCATGAAGTTCGGACAGCAGCGCGGCAAGCCGATCCACGTTCTGTGCGAAAAATTAATGGCCCGGACGATCCGCGATTGCAAGGAGATGATCCGCGTGGCGAAGGAGACCGGCAGCATCCTTTCGATCGGTCATCAACGCCATTACAGCCTGCTGTATGCTCAGGCCCATGATGTCGTTGAAAGTGGGGTCTTGGGGGAGATCCACCACATCCGGGCATTGTGGCACCGGAACTTTACATGGCCGTACAAGCGAGAGGCGAACGTCGAAGTGGCGGAGATTCCCGATGCCGAGCCGCAGATCCGCGACGGTTGGTACCCCCCCATTCTCAAAGCCGACTATGAAGAGTTGAAAGATAAAGTGACGCAATATGGATATAAGAACATCTACGAGTTGATTCGATGGCGCACCTACGAGCGAACAGGTGGGGGATTGATGGCCGAGTTGGGTAGCCATCAACTTGACGCGTGCAGCATTTTCTTGGGCAAAGTCCACCCGTTGTCGGTTCAAGGTGTGGGGACGCATAGTTTCTTTGGAGTCGCCGGGGCCAACGATGGCCGACCGAACCCTCGGGAAATCGACGATCATGTGTACGTCACATTCGAGTTTCCCGGGCGCGACCATCCGCAAGGTGCCCATCGCGGAAAGAATTTCAAGGATGTCGTGGTGGTGAGTTATTCCTCGGTGAGCACCAACGCTTTTGAGGAGTACGGCGAGTGCCTGATGGGTTCTCGCGGCACGATGATCGTGGAGCGCGAACAGAAAGTGATGTTGTTCTCGGAGCGCGATCCGAGTCGCAAGGGAGGGCCGGTTCGGGAGACCGCCGTCAGCGTCACCATTGCGAGTGGGGACAAGCCTGTGCTGGACTCGGGGAGCACCTGGGGAGGCCCGTCGGCTTCAGCAAGTGCAGCCCCGACAGCCCTGAGCGGCGGCAGCAACGTCCAAGTCAGCCGCGGGTATCGCGAAGAAATGGAAGATTTCGCTTACTGCGTCCGCTTGTGGGACCCGAAATTAGGCTATGCAACGAACGGTGACGGCACGTATCGTCAACGCTTGCCGCGCTGCCATGGTAAAGTCGCAATGGCCGATGCGATCATCGCTTTGACCGCGAATCTGGCGATGAAGAGTCGGCAACGCATCGAGTTCAAACCCGAGTGGTTCGACCCCGAAAATCCTGCCGTCCCGGATTCCGTTTGACGCGGCTCGTACCGGCGTCCTCAATCAAGGTGCTTGACGTGGAGGCAGCGGACACACCTGGACCTTGCGAAAATGCAGATCCGTCGTGGGGTCATGCCCCTGAATGCTGATGACTCCAGCCGAAGTCTTCCGCCCGGCGCGCGGGTTGGGGTGCGGTGGCCGGTCATCACGCCAGTCACACACGGGCATGCCGTTGACCCACGTTAAAATGCGATCATCGTCGGCAGCGATCGTCAGCACGAACCACTCGCCATCGTTCGCAACAACCCGCCGGGCGGGTTGGCGACGGTAAATCCCTCCGGTGCCAAAGTCGGCGGGCTGATCACGACGGTTGCCCACGAAGCCATGATGGATCTGTGCCTCGTACCCTTGTTGATACTGGCCGGGGAGCGCTCGGAAAAAGATGCCGCTGTTCAGGTTCGGCCCGTTGGTACGACATTCGACGTGGAGAAAAAAGTCGGCGAATTGTCTCTCGGTTTGCAGATCGCCGGGACCTCCTCGCACGTGAATCCAGCCTTCCGGCGCAACGGTCCACGTCGACTTCTCTCGCTTCGGGTCACCGGCATATTTTTTCCAGCCCTTGAGTGAGTTGCCGTCGAACAGCGAAATCGAATACTCGGGCCGCACAGCCATGTCGAAAATCTTCAGCGTTCCGCCGGCAGGCACGTGAATGACCACGGAGACGGGCGTTTCCAAATTGATCGTCTCCGTTACTCGTCGCTCGCGTGCCGGTGAAATTTCTCGTCGCGTTGCGTGTTCGAAGACAACATTAGCAGCCCCCTCGTACTGGTACGACCAACGCCATACTGCCGGCCCCAAACGAATCTTGCTGGTCAGGGTGGAGGGCTTCTTGCCCCCGACGATGAGGACGCCGTCGACAATCTCTCTCGTGCCGGCGACTTCCCAACCCGCTGTCGTGTCGCCATCGAAGAACAGAAGCCAACCCGCATGGGCTACTTCTTGGGACAAAGCTGGGGGCCGTTCCGCGCCCTTCAGGGACGGAACGAGAGCAAATACACCCAGTACCCAAAAGACGTTGACGTTCAAGTGAAGAAGGTGCCTCATGGGCGGGACTCGCTAGTAGTTCGGGGCTGTCGGCGATTATAATCGGGACAACCTGGACAGAGGAGCGGCTTGGAGAGTCGGGCAAACCATGAGGATGCGCTTGATCCTGCGGAGCTTCGGTCATCGCAACTTCCGCTTATTCTTCTCAGGGCAGGCGTTGTCGTTGATTGGCACGCAGATCCAGATCGTCGCTCTGCCATGGTTTGTCCTCCACCTGACGGGTTCGCCGCATTGGGTGGGCATCGTGTCGTTCGCGGCCCAATTCCCCGCCGTGTTTTCGACCCCGCTGGCTGGAGTGA
>CAKZUU010000202.1 GCA_937922175.1 uncultured Gemmataceae bacterium | reverse complement strand
CATGCGCTGCCCTATTGATCACGCCACCGTTCTTTCCTGAAGATACAACAATCGCTCGCAGGGCCAAGCGCTTTCAATCGCCTTGCCGTTCCAGGACCAATAACAACAGCCCCTGCCTTGATTCAAACACCTTGGGTCGATCGGGTAGACGCGTCGCACAGATCCGAAGGCGATTTCCCTGAATATCGTAAATCCCGTGAAATGTCTTTCCCTTGTCTTCGCCGTAATGCGGGATCAACGTGATTTGTTTGGGTTGTTGGGTCGGGTCGATGCGAAACTCCGTGGTTTGCCTTTGACCTTCCAAGTCCACGATGATGGACCTCCCCCGAATTGTTAGACGGAATCGGCGAAGCTCGTCGTCCGGCTCGGCTTCGCCATTTTCCTCCAACCGAGCGACTCGCCACTGACCTTGGAAACGCTCGTATTCTCGCTGCGTCTCATCGGCGAGAGCTCCACAACCGATGGCGAAAAAGATGATGGTGGTTGTTGCCCCACGCATCGTGGCGTCCTCCTTGACGATCCTCGCGCTGGCAAGATCGACCTAGTATACCGAACACTCTCGTCTCAGGGGAACACCAATCACGCGAGCATTGCGGTCTCACCGTCGGACGAGCATCTTCGCGGTGTGGCCGATCAGGTGCTTGACGCCGCAGATTTCAGCCGTTAGCTTGGTGAATCGATTGCTCGCCACCCCAGGAGGAATCGATCCATGCGTTTTGCAGCCGTGCTCGTTGTATCCCTCTCCGCTGGCATGATGTGTGTTGCGGACGACTTACCGCCGCCGAGCGGGGACGTCTTCGCGCCAGGAACGAAATTGGAGAAACTGTTCACGCGAACGGCTCCGATTCGAGGAGGGCTGACCGAGGGGCCTGCTTGTGCTCCTGACGGTTCCATTTACTTCTCGGATATTCCGATGGGGGCCGACAAAGGGCAAATCCTCCGTTTCGATCCCAAGACGGGCCAAACCACAGTGTTTGTCGACGATAGTCGGAAATCGAATGGCCTGTTTTTCGATGCGAACGGTTATCTCATCGCTTGCGAGGGTGCGGATGGCGGCGGCAAAGCTGTCGTTCGATGGTCGATCAAGACGCGAGAGCGAAGGGTTTTAGCAGATCGCTTTATGGGAAAGAAATTTAACGCCCCCAACGACCTCACGATCGACCGTCAAGGTCGAATCTACTTCACCGATCCGCAGTACGTGGGTGGAGAACCTCGCGAGATCGAGCATTTTGCCGTCTACCGCGTTGATCCGGATGGTCAAGTGCACGAAATCACACGTGAAGTCGAGAAACCGAATGGCATCGGTTTAAGCCCCGACCAGCGGACGTTGTACGTCGTCGATCACAATGAAGAGCCTCCGCCGGGTTCCAATGACCGAACAAAAAAAGGTGCCATGAAACTATACGCCTTTCCGTTGAACGAGGCAGGTTTTGTGTCGGGAGGTCGGAAGGTCCTTTACGATCTGGGCAAGGAAAATGGATTCGATGGAATGGCTTTGGACGAACACGGCAATTTGTATTTGGCCCAGCGGAGTCTCAGTCGGCCCGGAATTCTCGTCCTGAATCCGGCAGGCAAAGAGATTGGATTCTTTCCCACGGGACCGTCGCAACCGGGAGCGACGCAGCCGGTCGGGCTACCGAGCAACTGCTGTTTCGGTGCGGGAGAAGAGAAATCTACATTGTACGTCACTGTGGATGTCGGCCTGTACCGCATCCGGACGAAGCATCGTGGCGCCCTTCATGCGTGGGAAAAATAGATTCGCGAACATGAAACTGGGCGTTCTCAGTGACACACACGATAACGTCGACGCGATCGTGGCTGCGTTTCGCATGTTTCACGAGCGCGATGTTTGTCGGGTCATCCATTGCGGCGATTTGACATCGCCGGAGATGGCGGTCTTTTTTCGCGCGATCCCGACGCATTTCGTGCTGGGCAATTGCGATAGTCCGTTGGAGATGATGAAACCGGCCATCGAGTCGGCTGGCGGCGTGGTCTACGAGTCGGTGGGGTTCATGGAGTTCGGGGGCCGACGGATCGCTTGGACTCATGGGCACGACTGGTCGCGTCTGCTGCAACTCGAATCGAGCGGCGACTACGAGTTCGTCTTTCACGGACACACACACCAGCCCCGTCAGCACCAACATGGCTCGGCATGGATCATCAACCCAGGGGCGTTGTACCGGGCCTCGCGTTACAGCTGTGTGGTGTTGGACGCGACCTCGGGCAGGGTTGAGTTCATTGAGGTTTCGCCGGAAACGCGAGCGACGGCCCGTTGAAGGTCTCGCTTCATCGTGAGATAAACGAGATAGCCGAGGAAACCCAAAAGCCAAGTGTTCATGCGGTAGCCGAAGCTCCCCCAGATCCCATGGGGGGCGGGAACACCGAGTCGGGAGTACAACAGGCCGAAAATAAACTCGCCTCCGCCGATCCCTCCGGGCGAGGGGAAGAATCCTTGGAAGGCCATCCCCGCAGGGACGATGATGAAATGATCGACCAACGAAGGCATTTGCGGCGGAACGTCGCGAGCTTGAAACGACAAGGCAGCGAAGAAAAAAGCGAACACGGTCAACACGTGACCCAAGATCGACATCGCCAAACCGCCGAGCACGGCGTGACCGCGCTTGCGGTACAACCAGACGGCCAACCAGAACTCGGCCAGTACCGAACCAAGTTTGGGGATCCAGAGGAGCCGTTGTCGAAATCGCTGAGCGCGTCGCTCAGGCAGAATGCCCAGAAACAACCACAGCGCCCCGGTAAGGGCCATCAACGTCAGGGCCGCCTGAACGACTCGGCTCAGGTCGCCTTGTTCGGTCACACTGGGATCGCCGCGGAGGCGAAGGAATCCGCCCACCGCCGCCGTCAGTGCAATCAGCCCCCAGAGGCCGACTCCCCGGTCGATGAGGATCGTCGAGATGGCAACGGTGCGTCGCCTTTGCTCTCGCGCGAGAAAGGCAGCCTTCAGCAAGTCGCCGCCGACCGACCCGGGTAATAACGTGTTGAAAAAATACCCGACGAGCCCCAAGCGAAAGGCATCGCGCAGGGTGAAGGGTAAATCCTGCGCCCGCACCAACCAGAACCAACGAACGAAAGTCAATGCCGTGCAAAGGCTCAAGCAGACCGCGGACACAGCGAAAAATTCCCAACGATTCGCCCGGATCAGTGCCGACTTCAGCCCGACTCCGTCCTCACCCTCTGGCTCCCAATGTCGGACCATGACATAAGCGAGCACGATGATGCCCACCAGGCACTTCAGGAATGAGATCAGCCAATTCTTGCGCACGGCTCGGGTCCTCTACGGTCTCGACATTTTCCGCCGTTGGGCGATGACTGTCCAGCGACCCCGATCGTTGCCGCAGCGACGGGCCACGCGGAAACTGTTCTTCCTCCTCTCGCTGGTGTTCCCTTTCATGGGCTGCGAGTCGTCCCGTCCCGAGTTACAGGTGGTCGTCATCCCGAAAGGTTTGACCCATGAGCATTGGCAATCGGTGCATCGAGGGGCGAAACGGGCGGCGGCCGATCTTCTCAGGGAAAAAGGTTGGCGAGTCAACATCATTTGGGACGGTCCGCTGCGCGAGCGAGATGCCCTTGCCCAGATTCGCATTGTCGATCGGCGAATCAGCACCCGGGTCGATGGGATCGTGTTAGCTCCGCAACACAGCCAAACGATGTGCCCTCCGGCGGAAAGAGCCGTCCGCGAAGGGATCCCCGTCGTCGTGATTGATTCGGGTCTGGAACGCTCGGATTTGTTCGTCAAATATGTCGCCACCGACAATTTTCGCGGTGGCT
>CAKZUU010000201.1 GCA_937922175.1 uncultured Gemmataceae bacterium | reverse complement strand
CGTGAACGACGATGACGCGTTCGCCATGGCACGGCGGCTGGCACGTGAAGAGGGGATGTTGTGCGGCATTTCCTGCGGCGCTGCCGCTCATGTCGCGGTCCAAGTCGCCCATCGGCCCGAAAATGCCGGTAAGTTGATCGTGGTCGTTCTGCCGGACCTGGGCGAACGGTATCTCAGCACGCCGTTGTTCCCCGAGTGATCCGTGCCGGGGCGGGCACGGACCGGAATCGCCCGTCCCACCAATCATCCCGATCAGCTTCGTCACGGGTGGCGGACTGACCGTCGAGCAAGTGAAATTCGGCGGTCAGCTGCCCCGGTTGCCGTTCCTTAATCATCCCCGTGCGACCGGGCGCCTGCGCCGTGACACATCCGGTCCCGGGTGTCCGACGTGTCACCGATCAAAAATCAATTTGGTCCCCGGCATGAACAGGACGATCAATGCGATCACGCCCACGAGGAGATTCGCCGGCACACAGCAGCAATCCGCGACATTCAGAAGACTGGCGATCGATCCGATGACCGCTAGTGCGTAGTTTCGGCGAAGGATCATCGCGACCCCGCCTGCCATCGCAACGAGTGAGACCACAAGGAAGAGCATCCCCCATACGAAAAAGATCGTAGCCAAATCGAGTCCTGGCGGGGGCGGACCGAAAGGTCCTGCCTCGCTCAAGTTCTGGATCAGGTCTGGATTTTGTGAAGCGATCAGGCGAAACAACGATGCCAAGATACTTAGGAACGAGACGACGATTAGGGCCACCCCGACACCGATGACCCCGCTTCCGCGATCCACCTCATCGTCAAGACGATCGGACGACCTCTCGACGAAGGGCGCCGGCAAGACGGGGCGAAGGGCGTCCGGAGGTGGTGGGGCGGTAAAGACGGCCTGGCACAACGGACATCGCACCAGGGTGCCTAGCATCTCGTTGGGGATTCGGACCTTGCCCTGGCAGGCAGGGCAGAACAGGATTTCGGTTTGCATGCTAATATTGATATGCGCGAAGCGACCGGTCAGGGGATGTCGTGTCGAAAGATACTCAACAGCTGGGCTGGGCCGAGGCCGGCAGATTCGAGCCTCCGACTGACCGATCAAGATTCGACGGATAGTCTAGACGCATGAGAACACTCATCACCGGCGGTGCGGGGTTCATCGGTTCCCACCTGTGCGAACGCTTTCTGGAAGAGGGCCACGACGTCGTTTGCGTCGACAATCTGATCACCGGTCGACTCAGCAACATCGACCACCTCCGTGATAACCCACGATTCACTTTCGTTGCGCACGACGTTTCGCAGCCGTTGAAGGTGGACGGGCCGATCGACAATGTGTTGCATTTCGCCAGCCCGGCCAGCCCGATCGATTATTTGAAGTACCCGATTCAGACGTTGAAAGTCGGCTCACTGGGAACGCACAACATGCTTGGACTGGCCAAAGCGAAACAGTCGCGATTCCTCCTCGCCAGCACCAGCGAAGTGTATGGCGACCCCGAGCAGCACCCGCAACGGGAAGATTACTGGGGGCATGTCAATTGCGTCGGGGTCCGCGGTTGTTACGACGAAGCCAAGCGCTTCTCCGAGGCCATCGTCATGGCGTACCATCGGACTCACGGCATCAATACTCGCATTGTCCGCATCTTCAACACCTACGGCGAGCGGATGCGCTTGGACGATGGCCGGGTTCTGCCCAATTTCATGGGGCAAGCTCTGCGAGGAGAGCCTTTGACGGTTTACGGCGATGGGAAGCAGACTCGGAGTTTCTGTTACGTCAGCGATCTGGTCGAGGGCATCTGCCGCTTGCTCGAAGTCGAGTTTCACGAGCCGGTCAATCTCGGCAATCCCGACGAAGTGACCATCCTGCAATTCGCCGAGGAAATCCGTGAGTTGGTGGGGGCCAATTGCCGCATCGAGTTTCGCCCGTTGCCCCAAGATGATCCAAAGGTGCGCCGACCCGATATTAGCCGAGCCCGCGAGTTGTTGGGGTGGGAACCCCGAGTGCCGCGTTCGGAGGGACTCCGCCGCACCCTGGAACATTTTCGCCGGGAGATCTGACTCGAGGCGATTTCCGGGAAAGGCCAGATTGCTTCTCGACGATCCTATTTCACCTCCCCATAAAGTATGTTAACTTGAGGGGAGCTGGTGTCACTTGCCCAGCTTGGCTCGGCTCCTGACAGGCGATGTCTTTCATTGGACGTTTCACGATCGATGTCGGCGTCGGAGCCCGCTCGCAAAATGACATCTCGGGCGACGAGGGGGAAGACATGCAGAAGTGTTGGTATCTTCAGCAGAAATCGCTGAGTTTCGCACTGCTCGGTCTGGTGGTTCTTCTGACCTTGACGAGCGCCGCTTGGGGGCAGGAGGGAGCCCCCGCGTCGGAAGGACCGACCGCCAGCGAAGGCGGCATGCTGGATTTCATTGGCCATTTTTTGCGGTCCTTGGGTATCCCGGGCATCTTGGTACTCAGCGCGATCTCGATCAGCATGGTCGCGTTGATTGTCATGTTGATGCTCGACCTTCGTACCGGAGCGGTCATCCCGGCCGGATTCGTCGACGAATTCGTGGCGACGGTGAACAGAAGGCAGTTCAAGGAGGCGTTCGACCTGGCAGCAGCGAATAGTTCGTTTTTGGGTCGTGTGCTGACAGCGGGGATGCGTCGCCTGCCCTACGGGCTGGAAGATGCTCGCGAGGCCGCGATGAATACCCTCGATACGATCAAGTCGGGCAAGGATCAGTTGAATTCCTACCTGGCAGTGATCGGCACGATCGGTCCGCTGTTGGGTCTAGTCGGCACGGTGTTCGGCATGATCAAAGCTTTTATGGCATTAAATAAGCCCGATGCCTCCATCGACCCAAAATTACTCGCGGAGGGTATCTCTCATGCCTTGTGCATGACATTGGCCGGCGTCGCCCTGGCGGTGCCCGCTATCTTTTTCAACGCCTTCTTCAAGAACCGCATCATGCACGTGTCGATGGATTGCGGCAA
>CAKZUU010000200.1 GCA_937922175.1 uncultured Gemmataceae bacterium | reverse complement strand
GGCAACGATGATATTTCGCTGACCCAAGCGGCAGTTGTGGCCAATTTGCACCAAATTATCGATCTTAGTCCCCTGCCCGATTCGCGTGGCCCCGAACGTTCCACGATCGATTGTCGTGCAGGCCCCGATCTCCACGTCGTCCTCAATTTCGACATGACCCATCTGCGGGACTTTCACGTGCAGGCCATCAATGCAGCGGTAGCCAAAGCCGTCGGCGCCGATGACACTGTGCGCGTGGATGATGACGCCATGACCGAGGATCGTTCCCTCATACAGCACCACGTGCGGATGCAGCACCACATCCTCACCGAGTCGGCAGCGGGCCCCGACCACCACGCCCGCATGCAAGGTACTGCCCGAGCCAATCCTCGACTCGGCTCCCACCACGACATACGGGCCAATCCGCAATCGTTCACCCAGTTGGGCGGTGGGGTGAATCACCGCTGTGGGATGAATGCCCCACTCCTCCTGTGGTGCCGCTGGTCGCAACTTCTCAAAAATCGTGACGAAGGCAGCGAGAGGATCGTGAACGCGGATACACGGTTTGTTCGCTTTGGGACCATCTCTCGGAACAACCGCCGCCGCCGCCGGGCTATGATGCAACTCGACGAAGTGGCGCTCGTCAGCGGCAAAGGTGATGTCAGTCGGACCCGCCTCGTGGATCGACCGGGCGGCTTGGACACTAATGGTTCCATCGCCGTCGATCTCGCCGTTTACCCATTCTGCCAATTGTCGCAACGTGACCTTCACCGATGCTCCCCCGACCCAACCGCCCGATGGGATGATGGAGCCGCTGATCTTACTTGGAGACCGAGCACCACTTCAAGACGACCTTTCGGTCACCGAATTAAAGTCGGGGCGAATGAATTACCCAAATTACCCAAACGTTGAAAAACCACTCGCCGTGGTGTCGAGCTGATGAACGAAACCGCCGTCGATTCAACTTCGCCTCCCATCGCGCGGCTCGCAAGTGGACAGTTCCACAAGTCGTTCCGATGATGACGCGAGACCAGGACAACCACCCAGCCCCGACCGAAGTCCGAGGAAACTGAAACTGTAGGTCCCCCATGGAGAGTCCCATGCCGAATGTCGAAATGTGTCTCCCTCCCGAGAGTTTGATCGTCGGATGGGATTTCAGTACGGGATCGGTGAAATGCTTGGCGTTCGACTTGCGGGGGGAGAAGGTCGCGGAAGTCAGAATGCCGACCGACCTTTGGACCAAAGGAGGAGTCTCCGAATTGAATCTTGCTCAATTGGAGGGGCAAGTTCGGGCCACGGTCCGAGCCATCGCGGCGGAGTTGCAGCGGCAAGGTCGACTCGAACATTGGGTGGCAGGAGGTATTTCAGCGACTCATCACACGTCGGGGCGGATCGATGCCCTGGGGAATCAGGTGCGCCGGGCCATTTGCTGGAACGATCGGAGCCTTGCTCGTTTTCATGCTGCGGGCTTGGAACGACTGGGCGGACCGTCTCGCGTCCAGGAACTCATCGGCGGCCCGTGGGCGATCCGTTATACCCTGAGCCATCTCGTCAAAGATGAGCGGAAATTGAAGAAAGACGATTGGCAGCGAACCGCGTTCATAGTGCAACACGGCTCCTTGGCCGCCGGCTACCTCACCGGCCGCTTTGATCTCGTCAGTGTCTCCGCCGCTGCCTCCACCGGGATGATGGACCTTCGCACGAACCAGTGGCGACTGGAAATGTTGGAGGCGATCAAATCACCCAAATATCGGCAGTGGGCCGCGCAACAACTTCCTCGGATTGTGACCGATCACGACGAGCCCATCGGTCCCTTGGCCGATCATCTGGCGGTTGAAGCCCGACTTTTGCCATCTCATCGCCCTTTGATTTTTCCAACGTTGGACGACCAGGCGGCGGGATTAGTCGGCGGGGGAGCGGTCGATTCGGGCCAGGTCGCGGTGATTCTTGGAAATTCGGCGGTGGTGAATTCTTCGGCTCCTGATCTGCCTCGCCAAGGTTCGCTCGATGCCATGAAGCTCAATTGGGGACGCTACCTGTGGATGCGATGTTACAACAACGGCGCTCAGTTCCTGGACAAAGTCGTCGGTAGGGATCCCAAATGGGACCAATTGGCGATGGCCCGAGATGCGGTCCCGCCGGGTTGCCAGGGGGTGATGGTGTTACCATTCGTGTCTCCCGAGCCTTCGTTGCAAATCAACAAGCCCCTGGTTCGCTGGTTGGGGCCGGAGACGAAAGATCCGCTGGTCCGGTTTCGTGCATCCCTCGAAGCCATTGCATGTTTGATCGCCTTGGCCGTCCGCGAACATGTCCAGGCCGGGCAGGAAATCCGCGAGATCGCTGTCTCTGGAGGGATTGCTCGCAGCGATTTGATGTGCGAGATTCTGGCAACGGTACTGGGGCGGCCGCTGAAGCGTTTACAGTCTGACGAAGGACCGGCTCTGGGGGCCGCGGTCGCCGCTCTGGCCGGCGCGGAGACGCACCAACGACGAAAAGCCGGTCGGCAAGATGTCTTTACGGTGCAAGACGCGGTGCAGACGCTGGTTCGATTCCGCGATCCGGTGATGCCTCGGGCCGAGTGGCAGGATAAGTATCGAGAGGTTCTGGCCCGATTTGAAGAGGCGCTGCGTCAGGGACGCGGGAATTGACGAAATGACACGGATGAGTAACGAATAACATTGCCGAGGTACCCGCCTGTTGAATCCCGTCGTCGAGGATTGAAATGATGTTCAAGGTCTGGATAACGCCGCCGCTGGTTTCTTGCCTGGCGATGGCTCTGTGGTGTGGGAGGGGGCCGGCCGAGGAACGGCCTGTCAGCCCCGCGTGGATGCCGGCGGACGAACGTGTCAAGTTGTCGTTCAAAGATGATACGCCGATCGTCTTTGTGAGCCGATCGTCGAATTCGGCCCAATGGGAGGAGTTGCGCTCGTTCTGGAACGAAGGGACGGAGACCGTTCCGGATCCGCGGACGGGTCAGTTGGTCACCCGTAAGGTGATTCGCATCAAGGTGCCGCTCGGCCTGACAGCACCTCCCGTTCCGCAAGAAAACCCCATGACGCTCGCGAAATGGATTCTCGGCAAAAAGCTTTATTTCGAGACCGCGCTCAGCTCCGACAACACCGTGTCGTGCGCCAGTTGTCACGACCCGGCACGCGGATTCACGGACCAGACCAAATTCTCGACGGGGATCGGCGGACAATTGGGCGGGATCAATGCCCCGACCGTCATCAACAGTGCTTACAACTTCCGGCAATTCTGGGATGGACGAGCTGAGTCGTTGGAGGCACAAGCTCAAGGCCCCGTGCAGAATCCGATCGAAATGACCAACGAGAAAAATCCCGAGCATGCCTGGCCAAAGGCCATCGAGCGGATTCGTGCGAGGCCCGAGTACACGGCCCTGTTCCAAGCCGCCTTTGGCAGTCCGCCGACGCGCGATGCAGTGGCGAAGGCAATCGCCACTTACGAACGAACCGTGCTTTCCGGAAATTCGATCGTCGATCGTGCCGAGATGGTCATGAGAGCACGGATCGACGATGACGGGGGCGACCCCGTACCCATCGCTCAGGATTTCGAGAAAGTTCTGCTTGAAGCCGTCGAAAAGAAGGATTCCCACGCCCTGAAGGCGTTGAATATCGGCCAGGACGAAGCCTCGATCAAAACGGCTGCGGCGAGTCTTGCACGGGGCCGAGCCTTGTTCTTTGGCAAAGCTCGTTGCAACGCTTGCCATGTCGGCGAAAATTACACGGACAATCAATTTCATAATCTGGGGGTGGACTTCGCTGACGGCCAGATTCCCTCCACCTCGTTGGGGCGGTTCGCTCAACTCCCGCTGGGACACAAGAATGAGGACCTCATCGGCGCATTCAAGACTCCCACCACTCGCGCTTTATTGAAAACAGCGCCGTACATGCATAACGGAGGCGAGGATAGTCTGGAAAAGGTCGTGGATTTCTACGACCGGGGCGGCAACGCAAACGAGTTCCTCGACAGCAAGATGCGTGATTATGACGCCGAAGCGAAAGTTTATCTTGCCCGTGCGGCGGGTCGCTCTCTCGACGCGAACGTGAAACTCTTCGGCTTGAATCAAAAACCGATCGTGCCCCTGAAACTGAATCTGACACCGCAAGAGAAAAAGGACCTGGTGTTGTTCCTCCGAGGACTAGAGGGCGATCCGATTGATCCGATCGTTGCTGATCCTCGTCGATTTCCGGAGTTCCCCAAGAAGAGTAACTAAACGGGGACTCGCCGCATGAATCTTCATCCACTGCACACCCACCGCCCGTTGTCCCTCATTGAGCGACGGGTGTTGGGTGTGCTCGTCGAGAAACAGAAGACGACGGATACATACCCTCTCACGTTGAACTCGCTGACCGTCGGCTGCAATCAGAAGTCGAACCGCCATCCAGTGCTTGATCTGAGCGAGGAGCAGGTGGTGCAGGCTCTCGAGTCGTTGCAGCGGGACGGATTGGTGATTCCCGTTAGTGGCGGACGAGTCGACAAGTGGAAGCATCGGTTGTACGACGCGTGGGGTGTTTCGAGTGAGGAGTTGGCCATACTCGCGGAACTACTGCTGAGGGGGCCGCAAACCGAGGGCGAACTCCGCATCCATACGTCGCGCATGGAGCCGATCGCCGACCTGGACACATTGCGAAGTCATCTCTCGGCGATGGATCAACGAGGCCTGGTCGTTTACCTGACCGAGCCGGGACGACGCGGAATGGTCGTGACGCATGGTTTTCATGATGCCGACGAGTTGCAGCAAATTCGGACGCGCCAGGGGCTGGAAGCGGTCGCAGTCACGGCTGCAGGGGCGGCTCCCGCGCCCGCGGACGCCTCGACTCTGACCGACCTGAAAAACGAGGTCAACCAACTTCGCGCCGAGGTGGCGCAACTTCAAGCGCAGATACAGCAAATCCTTGAAAAACTCGACGCTCGCCAGGGTTGATGGCGGATTCAGGTCGCGAAAAACGCCCTTGCCTCGGTTGCCCGACGCGGCTATTCTGCCGCCTCTCACTGACGATGTCGTCGTTGGATCACAACGGGAGGGGGTAATGACACCACGCCGGGGGCAACGTGTCGACGTTCACTCAGACAGCACGGAACAGCTTTTTCCGATTCTCGCTTCGGAACCTGTTCGCCGCACTCCGATGCCGCCCCAGACGGATCCGGTCGCGCTGAAACCGGCCGAAGAGCGTGTCTCTTTGTTCTGGCGCATTTTCGGGGGGACCCTGTTGAGCATCACGGCCCTCGGAGTGCTGACCGCGTATCAATCGGTTTCAAGCAGCATTAGCGATCTGCGGACCGGACTGAGCCATATCAACGAATCGAAGGCGGAATTCATCAAAAAGGATGAATACGCCGCAATGCGACAACGCACGTGGGATAGCCTGAACGAACTCCAAAAAGAAATCGCTGCCATCGCAACACCGTTGAATCAACTCAAAGACCGGATTGCCCAAATCGAAGAGCAGAACAAAACCTCGGCCGGTGAGCGTCGGGAAATGCATGAATGGCAAGCCACGATCAAGGAGCGTGTCTTGCAACTCGAGCAACAATTGACCGCGGTGAAAGCTGGCCAAAAAGACCTGCTCGCGATCCAACAGGCCATCACAGCGTTACAAGAGAAGTCGCTGGTTCGCGATCAACTTCTGAAACAAATGGAAGACGACCGCAAAGAACTGCTGAAAGAATTGCAGTCTCTACGGGAGCGACTGGCGCGTGTCGAGGCGGCCCGGGAAGCGACGAAAGAGGCGGCTCCCTCGAAGAACGTGACTGATAACTCACCGCAATCGAACTCGACTCCTCCACGTCCTTGACGAGCCGACGTAAAGGTGGGATGTCTGCTCGCGAATTTCTGAACTCCTCTCCTCACGCCTCGCAACCAAATGCGGATGCCCGAGGATACACCGCGTTGGAAAAGTTTGCTCGTCGTGCGATTCCTTCGGGGAGCAGGTCGTACGCTCCCGTGTTGGAGGTCGAGATTTTTGCTTGCAATCTCATCGTGCCCGTATTAACATCGGAAATCGTTGGCAACCGATAACGGAGCGTGACGACCGGTAATCGCCTGCGTCAGGCGCTCTCGACTGGCCCGTCGAGACTGGTTGCTCCGGACGATCGGCTCATGGAGTTGGTCGACGACCGCCTCGCAACTGTCGGCTGGTGACAGAGGACGGAAGCACGGTTCGTTGGCAACTCCCGGCGCTCGAACGTGGAGGTGGAATGAACGATCCAACGTTTGGGTGGTGCCGGCAGCCACGGTAAGGTGGGATTTCGACTCGTCCGGCCAGGATCGCCTCTCCCGTTGTGGGATCGCGACGACCGAAGAACAGACATCAAGCTCGATCCGCACCTTGCTGTCGGCTGCCGGGCGCTGTTCGCATCGAGCGTTCCCAGTCTGCTGGAATCGGTGGAAGGGGAACGCTCTTCTTTTTGAATCGCGAACGAATTCGACGACGTTCAAGGGATGGTAAAAAGGAGCATCAGGGTGACACCGGTCTGCACGGCAGCGCCTGTGGCACTCAAGCCGGGCGGGTAGATCAAATACGGTACATGATCGCCCGGAAGACACAGTCCGGCGCTGCACTCGTATCGGGAGAGAGGCTGCGAGCCGAAGCGATACGGAGCCATGATCCAATCGCCGACGAATTTCCAAGCCGATGCGATCGGTTGTAAAGGTCCGAGCGACCAGCCGTACCGTTCGGCATTTCGATCTTCAAAGAACAGCCGTCGATGACACACGTAATTGGGTTCGTACACCGACGATTGCGGCGAAAATAAGCGAACCGTAAAAGTTCCCTCGGAACCGGGCACGTTCGCAAACTCCGGGAAATCGATTGGCTTGCGCCTCTTGTCCGCCGGAAGAGCGGCATCCTCGGTGGCACGGCGTTGATTTTCTCGTTGGATGAAAGCTTTTTCCCCATCGAGCGTGAACAAGGCAGACGCGGGCGGGAACAGTTGCCGCTCCAATCCCGCGTTGCTGTCCTTCGCTTGGGTCGCCGTCGGCGGCGGAGCCGACGGAGTCGGCTCATCGGCGGCGATCGGGCGCGTCAGTTCAGCCGCTGCCCAGGGCCGGACCGAGGCGTTGGAGTCCTTTCGATAATACAGAGTCTTTGGCGAATTCGATGTGGATCCGCGTTGGACCGCCGAGGGAGCCGGTACCGGAACGCCGCCGTCACGATCACTCACGCTGGGGAGAGTCGGCGGCGCAAAATCCCCACCGGGCAACTCGTAGACGGGGCAGATCGATTTCGTCTTGGGCATCGTCGGCCAAGGACTCACTTTGACATCGTAGGTCAGGGGAACTGGACGTGAACCGGCGGTCTGTCCCCAGACAACCGAGGCGAGGACCAGGCCAATCGACGAGCTAAACGCCATCCGCGTCCACAGGCTCAGCGCGAGAACTGTAATTTGGCGATTCCTGGGTAATGTAGATGTCATGCGGATGGCTCTCCTGCACACTGGCTCCGCTGATCTGAATAAAGCGAGTTTTGGTCCGTAACTCGTCGATTGTTCGTGTTCCACAATAACCCATGCCGGCGCGAAGTCCGCCGACGAGTTGGTAAACAAAGTCGGCCAAGGGGCCTTTATAGGGTACTCGACCCTCCACTCCCTCGGGTACGAGTTTGCCCACCGCCGGCGACTTGTTTCGGCCCACTCCTTGTTGGTAACGATCACTGGACCCGGCCATCATGGCGCCGAGGGATCCCATCCCTCTGTACACTTTGAAGCTGCGGCCTTTGTAGATGATCATTTGTCCGGGGCTCTCCGCCAAACCGGCAAACAATCCACCGATCATGACCGAATTCGCCCCTGCCGCGATCGCCTTGGTGATGTCTCCCGAATAGCGAATGCCGCCGTCGGCGATCAAGGGCACTCCAGCGGGCTGGGTCGCCCGAGCACATTCCAGGACCGCCGTGATCTGTGGCACACCCACACCCGAGATGACCCGAGTCGTGCAAATCGATCCGGGGCCAATCCCGACTTTGATCGCATCGGCCCCCGCATCGATCAACGCCTTGGCTCCCTCGTATGTTCCCACGTTGCCGGCAATCACGTCGATGCCGAACTGTCGTTTCACCTCACGGACTGTCTCGATCACGTTCCGCGAATGGCCGTGAGCCGAATCCACCACCAAGACATCCACTCCCGCCCGGATCAACGATTCGGCACGCTCGTAATCATAGACTCCCACGGCAGCGCCGACTCGCAGACGGCCTCGCTGATCCTTGCACGCGTGGGGAAAGGTCATCTGCTTGTCGATATCCTTGATCGTGATCAACCCCTTCAGTCTGTATTCATCGTCCACCAGCAACAGTTTCTCGACCTTATTTTCCGTTAAGATCTTTTCTGCCGCCTCCAGCGTCGTGTTTTCGGGCGCCGTCACCAGATTTTCTTTAGTCATCACCTCCGAGATGCGTTGATTGTTGTCCATTAAAAAGCGCAAGTCGCGACGAGTGAGA
>CAKZUU010000199.1 GCA_937922175.1 uncultured Gemmataceae bacterium | reverse complement strand
CGAAGATTTCACCTCGTTCTCGCCGCAGATCGAATTGACACTCCAGGTACCCAGCGTCCTGGCGGATCAACTCGCTTCCGGACTGTTGGACGTCGCTCTCATCCCGGTCATCGAGTATTTCCGCTCGGGCAGCTATCAGGTTATTCCGAATATCAGCATTGCGTCGCGGGGACCTGTCCTCAGCGTCACTCTCTTTAGTCGGCGCCCCTGGGACCAAATTCGCCGATTGGCATTGGATGCCGGCTCAAGGAGTAGTGCCGCTCTAACAAGGATCCTCCTTAATCGGCGATACCGACTGAAGCCCGAAATGCTCGACTTGCCGCTGGACGTACCGGCAGAAGAAGTCGATGCCGATGCCGTCTTGCTGATTGGCGATCGGGCGATGCGAGCGTGTCTGCCCGGGTTCAACCATGCTTACGATCTGGGCCAGGAGTGGACCGAGTGGACAGGTCTACCGTTTGTGTACGCGGTGTGGGCTGTTCGGCGAGGAGTGGATCTGGGCAACACGTTGCCGGCTTTTTTCGAGGCGAAGCGACGGGGCATTCAGCGGATCGGAGCCATCGCCCACCGCGAAGCGCCGCGTCTCGGATTGGACGCAGGGTTTTGTCGACGGTACCTCGCACATATCATTCGCTTTGACCTGGGTCCGCGCGAACGAGCCGGCATGACACGCTTCTATCAGCTGGCGGCCGAATTGGGCTTGGCGAAACGAGGAGTGAAACTTGAGTACTACCATCAAGCGGCTCTTGCAAAAAGCCGTTGACGGTCATCGACTCACCCCGGACGAGGGGTTAGCCTTGTTCGATTGTCATGACCTGACGGCACTTGGCCGCGCCGCCGACGCTGTCTGCCGGCGGCTCCACCCCGAACCGTACCGCACGTACAATATTGACCGGAACATCAACTACACGAATGTCTGCGCGGCGGTTTGCGACTTCTGTGCTTTTTACCGCAAAAGCAGTGATACCGACGCGTACGTTCTGCCGCGCGAAGAACTGTATCGAAAGATCGAGGAAACGGTCGTACTCGGGGGGGATCAAATCCTGCTGCAAGGCGGAAATCACCCGTCCCTGAAGTTGGAGTGGTACGAAGATCTTCTCCGCGATCTGAAGCAGCGCTTTCCGGACGTTAATCTCCACGCCTTTAGCGCGAGCGAGATTTGGCATTTTCACAAAATCAACAAACTGCCGCTCGTGGAAGTTCTTCGTCGCTTGAAAGAGGCAGGGATGGGAAGTCTGCCCGGTGGAGGTGCGGAAATCCTGGTCGATCGAGTTCGCAAAGCATTGACCGTCAACAAAGTGTTGACGCAAGAATGGCTCGAGGTTCACCGACAATGGCACCGGCTCGGAGGACGATCGACTTGTACGATGATGTTCGGACACATTGAAACCTTGGCCGAGCGAATCGAGCATTTGGAGGTCCTTCGACAATTGCAAGACGAGACGGGCGGCTTCACCGCTTTCATCTGTTGGACTTTTCAGCCAGGGCACAAGATGGCCGACCAACCTGCCGCCGGTGGCTTCGAGTACCTCAAAACTCAAGCCATTGCCCGACTGTACCTGGACAACATCCCGAACATCCAATCCTCGTGGGTGACTCAAGGTGCCAAAATCGGGCAAATCGCTCTGCTGTTTGGCGCAAACGACATGGGAAGTCTGATGATTGAAGAAAATGTCGTCGCTTCGGCGGGAACAATCCACTACCTGACTCTCGAACAGATCCGGTCGAGCATCCGAGAATTGGGATGGATCCCCCGTCAACGAAACGTGTTTTATCAGTTGTTGCCCGAGCGAAACGGCGAGGTGGAGACTTCCTCGATTTCGTTGTCCATGACGGCGGGGGCGCAATGACCGCGTTGCTTCCCGTCGCGGTATCGCCTACGGGCAGCGGTCGAATTCGACGTCGAAGACCCGCAACTTGACGACCCTCCCTGAACGAACGACGAATTCGAGTTCGTGGTCTTGCAAACCGATATCGGGAACCTCGAAGACGTCTCCCGAGATGGGCAGAAGGTCGCGCTCGAACGAACTCCACGTCCAACGAAGCCTCTGACCGACGCAACGGATCGTCATCCGCCCGTAGGCGGGGTGCTCGTAATTGGCCGCATATTCAGCCAGGGCGAGCGCCCGCGGCTTGGGATGGGTTCGTCGCATTTGCCGTTCTCGTTGCCGCTCGAGCTCGGCTTGGCGATCGGCTTCTTCAAGGGCTTGGTAGTGTCGATGCCAATCACGGTCTTCCAGCCCCAGCAGCAGGTCAGTCAACCGATGACTCAGGGCGAGATTCAGTCGCGTGCCGTGAAGATTCGCCAAGATCCCGATCCCCAACCCATGATCGGGCAGCAACGTAAAATGGCAACGAAAGCCATCCACTAAACCGGCATGACTGATCAAGCGGATGCCGCGATAATCTGAGATGACCCACCCCATCCCGTAGGTGAGTTGAACGGACTCCGGGCTGAGCCGACGGGTTACGTCTCCCGGAGGGATGATGCTTTGGGGCCGATGCGTTTCAGCAAGAGCGTCAGCTGCGAGGAGTCGCCGGCCCCGCCAGGTGCCATCGCCGAGCTGAAATTGCAACCAACGCCCCAGATCTCGGGCCGAAATATAAATCGACCCGGCGGGATTCGGCGTGGGTTGGGGGTAGGCCGCGCAAGGCTCGACGACACCCTGAAGGTTTTTTCGATGACCATGGGCCAACGCAGCCGCAGCGCCTTTCTCCGCGGGTTCGGAAGTAAAGGTTTGCGACATGTTGAGCGGTCGAAGAATCCGATCGGAGACAAAACCGCTCCATCCT
>CAKZUU010000198.1 GCA_937922175.1 uncultured Gemmataceae bacterium | reverse complement strand
CAGACCAACCCTGTGACGAAGCCCACTCCGTCCCCCGATCGAGTCAATTCTTTCCCACGGCAGGGAAGACGCAAACGAAATGGACCCACCTGACCGGTGAAAACTCGCACGGCGGGGCGATTCGGAAGGAAGTTACGGATCACGATGAGGACACAAAATGGGCGGAAAATTCACGTCGTCCCGGCCTCAAAATGCGGCGCGGTTCCTCTTCCCACCTGCCGACTCCAACGCTATATCGCACTTTCCCGAGGTGACAGGGTGATGAATCGAAAAACGCCCGATGATTCGACGATCGACTTTCCGCCCCGGCTGGCGATCGGTCCCGGGTCGACCGACGACCACGGATTCGACGGCCGGCTATGTCTGGTCGAGGCCTCCTCGGGCCGACAATGGGTCGTGCCTGGCGAGGAGGCAGGGATTGGCCGACACAGCACCTGTCTCATTCAACTCGACGCTCCCGACGTCAGCCGCAAGCATTGTCGCGTCTTTCGCCAAGCGGGCACCTGGTGGATTCGCGACAGCCACAGCTTGAACGGGGTGTACCTCAATGGTCGAAAGGTGACGTTCGCCCCGTTGCAAACTGGCGACGAAATCCAGATCGGCGAATGTATCTTGCAAGTCGTATCGGGGAGACCGGCAGCAGACCCGGCGCGCCAAGTGTGGCGAAGCATCGCATCAGCCTTGGCCCGCGCCGAGATGTCCGACTTGCGTCGGCGAGCCTCGTGATCGCGTGCTGGGGAATCGAAACGGCTCGGATATTCATCACGCTCCGTCTACAATCGACAGCATGAGCCACGCTGTCGTCCTGGATCGCGAGGAGTATGTCGAGCAAGCCTATTTCTTCCGCGTCTTTCGCGAGCGGGTCGGGCAAAACGTCGCGGCGCAAGAGATCCTCGATCAAGTCCACGAGGAGATCCTCACGACGACTCGCTTGCCCTTGGCGATTCAATTCCTCGCCACCGAAATGAAGCACACTGGCTTGCTCGGATCAGGTTTCGCTCGGTTGCCGCATTATTTCACCGCCTTTCAGACCTTTGTCATCCAACAGGCGGAATTGGAGGGACATCGCTTCACGATGCCGATGGCCTTGCTCGTGTTGGAGCGGCTGGCGAGCTATATGGCGGAGAAGCCGACGCGACCCGGCTTGTTCGTCTATCAATTCGAGGCCATTAGCCGTAATCGCTTGGGGTATGACGACGGGTTGACCTCGATTTCGCAGGATCCGTTTTATGACCAGGATTGGCGGGACTATTTCCGCATGTTCCGCCGGCAGATCGGAACAATCGACTTCGGCGACCTGATCTACGTTCGGTCGGAACTGTATGTGATCGACGAGCGGCGTCGGGATCCGGACTATCAACCGCCGCTGCCGCCCCTGTTCGGCGAGAAAGAGGGAAAGATTGCCAAGGCCAGCCGCGGCCGAGATCCATTATTTTTATTTGCCGCTTTACAGCGTCAGTTGGGCTATCCCGAGGTCCCGCGGCCAAGAGAACGCGACGACACAGAGTCGAAGATTCTGACTCTGCAAGCGAAGATACGAGAGTTGGAAGCCCGAGTGAAGCTGGTCGAGGGCGAGTTGCGCGGCAACGTGGACCTCAGCCAGTTCAAGCCGGAGATGTTGAAGGATTTACCGGATTGAGTGGTGGCGTGTTCGAGCTTGGGTGCGTTGCTGAGTTTACGCGGTCGGCCGATGGCCGAGAAACTCTTCCAAAACCTGGTACAGATCGTTGGAAATCTGGACTTCATCGTCCAAGAAATCGCGCAGCCATGTGTATTTGAAGCGCTGCGCCATGGTGAGCAGCGGCAGGATGTCTCCAAGCCGAACCGTGACCATGTGCGGCGTCGTCTCGGATGGGGCGACTTCGGGTTGGTAGAACAAGCGAAGATGGGTCGCCATCCTTTCACCTCCCAGCGGCCGATTCGACCGCGATCCCTGGCGATGGGCGCTCGTGTTGCGGTCCTTGTGGTCATTGGCGTTGATCGGTCCACGATCGGGGCGGCCTTTGGAGATTTCGAGAATCACATAGGAATTTTGGAGAGACCTGGTACGGCGGGATCGATCATCGCGACACGGTCGTCTACAGAGGGTTTGCCATGCTGAGGACTTTTGCAGTGCTCGGTGATGGGGCCTGGGGCACCGCCATCGCCAATCTGCTCGCCCATCGCCCAGAGCATCACGTCCGCCTTTGGTCGGCACGGGCCGAGAACGCCCAAATCCTCCGCCAGCATCGCGAGAATCTCCGTTTTTTGCCGGGTGTTCCAATTGCTTCCGCCATTGAACTCACCACGTCGGTGTCCGACGTCATGGACGGCGTCGATCTGGCCGTGGTCGCCATCCCCACGATCTATCTCCGCGACACTCTTTGCCGATTTCTCGGCTTCTGGCCGGTATCCGTCCCGGCTCTGAGTCTGGCCAAAGGCATGGAAAATGAGACATTTCTTCGACCGACGCAGATCATTCAGGAGATTGTGGGGGTTCAGTCGGTAGCCGTTCTCAGCGGTCCGAGCCATGCCGAGGAGGTCGCGCGGGGCTTTCCGACATCGGTCGTCGTCGCGGCCGATGAGCAGGGTTTGGCCCGTCGGATTCAGGCTGCGTTCAACACGGATCGCTTCCGTGTTTACGTGAATGCGGATGTGAAGGGCGTCGAGTATGCCGGTGCGTTGAAGAACGTCATCGGGATCGCGGCCGGCATCAGCGACGGGCTGCGGTTCGGAGATAATACCAAGTCAGCCTTGCTCACTCGCGCTCTGGTGGAAATGACTCGCTTGGGCGTGGCCCTGGGAGCCGATCCAGCCACCTTTCATGGGCTGGCCGGCCTGGGCGACCTGATCACGACGTGCATTAGCCCGCATGGTCGGAATCGGCG
>CAKZUU010000197.1 GCA_937922175.1 uncultured Gemmataceae bacterium | reverse complement strand
CTGTCGCGCGATCAGCATTCCCGCCACCCCAGCGATTGTCGCCTCGTCGAGCGCCTGCATCATTTGTAGGAGGGCCACCGCAGCCGCGGTGGGGTTCGTGCCGGATCGTTTCATGGCAGCGATGTCCACGAAACCACCGTCTTCGCGCTGCCGCGACCGCACGAAGCGACAAAGCGCCTCGGGATGGGGCGGCTTGCGCCCCAGCATCTCGTAACACAGCGCCACCAGAAACGTTTGATAGGTGCTACCGACGAGACCGCCCGGGCTCCGCGAATAGCCGCCGTCCGCGGCGCGAAACGATTCCAACAATCGTGCCACGCGATCGGGCCAATCCGTGGGGGCATCAGCCAAGACGTCGATGCCACTTGTCGTCTGTACCAGGAGACCGGCGTACAGCAGGGAGAAAAAGTCCACCACCTGCGCTTGACTCATGAGTTGTTGGCGCAGGAAGTCGGCCGCTCGTCGGGCGACGTCGGCGGTCAAGTTGTCCAGAATTGCCAAACCTCGCAGAGCAAAAGCCGTGTAATAAAGGTCCGACCGAAGGTCCCGACCCCTGAACCCACCATCGGGATTCTGACATCGGCGGAGGAACTCTGCCTGGCGACGACGCCACTCCTCCGGCAGCTCCGACAAACCGGCCGTCAGCTCGGCCGTCAGACGAAGCAAATACGGCTGATCGGACCTCACTTGGGCGACTCGACGACTTTCTTCTCAAACACGATGACATGCTGCCAGGGCAGGTCCGGATGCGTTTTGACATGACGCAGTTCCGGGAAAACCGACATCTCCTTGAGCACTTGCCGCTCGCTCATCTTGTGCACCAGTTTGATCGGTACGTTGTCGTCCTCCAGGCGAAATTCGACAAATACCAGTCGCCCACCGACCTTGAGCGCCTTCAACAGGGCGTCGATCATTTCGTAGGGGAACTCGAATTCGTGGTAGACATCCACCATGAGCATGAGATCGACCGACTCGGGCAGCAGATTCGGATCGGTCGGCGTGCCAAGGATCGGCACCACATTGTTGATTTTCAGTTCCTTGGCCCGACGGCGAATGATGTCGAGCATCTCGGGTTGAATGTCATTGGCGTATACCTTCCCTTCGGGTCCGACCAACGGAGCGATCTTGAAGGCGAAGAAACCGCTCCCCGCCCCGATGTCCGCCACGACATCGCCCGGCTTGAGTTTCAACAGAGGCAGCAGCTTCGCCGGCTTTTCTTCCTGCTCCCGCTCCGGACGCTCCAGCCAACCGACGGCCTGGTGGCTCATGACCATCGCGATCTCACGCCCCATGTAAAATTTCCCAATCCCGTTCGGGTCGTGAACTCGGCGGGTTTCGTATTGCGGCGGACGCCGGGGCGGATCCTCTCCCACCACCGCCCACGGAATCACCATCATCACAAGCAGGCAAAGCGTCCGCTTCATCTGGAACTCACGGGATTTTGTCAGGGGGGAAGTTACCGACGGTCCCTCGACGCTGGGTCGCCGTTTGACGACATTTTAAGCTGTCGTTCGGGGTTCATCCATCGCGCTTCTCGCCCCGGGGCTGACTCGACTCCGACTTTTCCGGTGGCGGCGGCTTCCTCTCCGCCTTCACCTCTCGCCCTTGTTGACGCAGGACCAAGGCGACGCCTCGGCCCGTCTCGTCGCGGATGAATCGGATCTGAATTTCGTCGGCAGGGGAGAAGTAACGATCCGCCGACTCGGGCAACAGTCGGAAGCGGCCTTGCCCGGTCATTTGGGCAAAGAGGAAGTTCTCACGCCGACTCACGGTCAGAATGGCCGCCGGACGAAGTTCGCGCTCTCCGAACCACGGCAAGACGGCTGTCACCGCCGGTCGAACCAGATACTCGCCGACCACCCCATCAAAAACGTTCGGATCGACGGCCACCTCCGTTCGATTCACGGGCAAATCGTACGGTTCACCGAGCAAGATCGCGGACAGATCGAGGGCGATCCGCGACACTGCCGAGCCTTCCAAGTTCGCCAAAACGGCGACGAAGACACGCTCTTTGGGAAACCGCCAGGTGGTGGTGACGAATCCGGGCAGGCCGCCGTCGTGGCTCACCAAGGTTCGACCGAAAACCTTCAGCCGCTGCCAACCGTAGCCGTAATTCTCCTTCACCGGCGTCCACATCCGCTCCCAGCTCGACGCCGGCAGAATTCGCTCCGTGTACAGAGAGTTGTCCCATTTCAGCAGGTCTTCGACGGTCGAGTACATCGACCCGGCCGCATCGACTTGCGACAGGTCGATGAACAAGGGATGCACGTAGACGTCCTTTTCCAGGGCGTAACCGACGGCTCGGTTCTTGAGCACCAATTTCCGCGAGTCGAAGCCCGTATCATGCATCTCCAAGGGCACAAAGATCCGCTCGCGGAGAAATTCTTCGTAACTTTTGCCGGTGATTTTCTCGATGACTCGGCCCAACAGGGCATAGCCGGTATTGCTGTAAGAGAATTTCACTCCGGGCTCGAAACTTAAAGGAACATTTTTCAGATGATCGAACAACCGATCCCGAGCCACGTATTGCCCCCACATGCCTTTGAACAGCGCCGGCCGAAGATTCTCGGGCACCCCGCCCGTATGGGACAACAGATGATGCAGCGTGGCCTTGCCCCACGACTCGGGAATCTGGGACACATATTTGGCAACGGAATCGTCTAGCTTCAGCTTCCCCTCGTGTTCCAGGATCATGATGCCCGTCGCCGTGAATTGCTTGCTGACCGAAGCGAGACGGAAGCGTGTCTTGGGTGTGTTCGGGATGTCGTATTCGCGATTGGCGAGACCAAACCCCTGGGCGTAGACGGTCTGTCCGTTTTTGGCCGCCAGTACCGCCCCGCTGAATTTGGTGGCCTGGTACGCCATCCGGGCCTTCATGTAGCCGTCACATCGGGCAGCGAGATCGTCGATCGTCGGCTCGGCGGCTCGAAGCCCGGTGACCGAGAGAATCAGCAAGATGAGGACCATCACCCGAGTCATACCAAGAGTTCCTGAAACGGTTCAGTTTTCGTCGGCCGTCGAAGAGACATACCCCTCAGCAAGTGATTCGTGCGCGACATCCGCCGATTGAATCGGTAACCAGAGTGTGAACTGGGTTCCTTTGCCTCGTTCACTCTGCACCTCGATCCACCCGCCGTGCATCTCGACGATCCGACGAGTGGTGGGAAGCCCCAGGCCGTTGCCTCCGGGCTTGGTGGTGTGGAACGGTTTGAAGCAGCGTGTGAGCGTCTCCGGCGACATGCCGCAGCCGGTGTCGATCAGGTCCAGACGGATGAGATTCGGTTCGGGGCGATGGGCTTGGATGACCAGCTGACCACCTCCCTCCATCGCCTGCTGAGCGTTGAGCATCAAATTCAGCAGCGCTTGTTTGAACAGATCGACATCGAGGGCCACCAACGGCAGATCAGACGGGAGGTATGTTTTGATGTCGATGCCGGCGGATCGGGCCATGGGCGAGAAAAAATCGACCATCTCACCGACGACATCATTCAACGAGACCGGACGGCATTCGATGTGTCGCAGTCGAGCAAAGCGCAAAAAATCGTTGGAAAGTTCGGTCAGTCGTTGACATTCGTTTTGCAATCGTTGGATCCGTTCGTAGATTTTGCGTTCACGGGGCGTCGGGGCCTGGGCGAAATCTTCGGCGAGGAGTTGGAGATTCAGCCCCAGGGTGCTGATGTGGTTTTTGATTTCATGGATAAACCCGCCGGCG
>CAKZUU010000196.1 GCA_937922175.1 uncultured Gemmataceae bacterium | reverse complement strand
ACCTGATAGCTGCCCGAGCGGAAATACTCGATGACCGGGATGAGAGCGACGTCCAACAGTCCGGAAGCGAGTTGATCCGCCAGGACGCTGGGTACCTGGAGTGTCAATTCGATCTGCGGCGAGAACGAGGTGAAATCTTCGATCAACGGTTTGGTGTTCAGGTAATTGACCGCTCCAACGTGGACCATAAGAAACCGCCTTCGTCTCGTGATGGAGAGAGTTATAGAGAGACGACGACTAGCGGCGAAAGTTCGTCATCCCGTCCCAGAGAAAACCGCCAATGTCCACGCTCCATCACTCGAAATTCTGAGTCGAACAGTTCGCTGTGGGGAGACGTGCGGCAACGCCTCGGAGCGGCGTGCTCGGGGAAAGCGACGTCGGCTGAGGTGGCCAAAAACGAGGGAGTCAACGCACAATACCAACATGCGAATCGTGCACACAGCAGACTGGCATTTGGGAGACCGGCTGGGCCGAATCGACCGCACCTTCGACCTGCGGCAGCGAGTGGACCAAATCGCTGAAATTTGCCGCAACGAGCGAGCCGACGTCTTGGTGATCGCCGGCGATTTGTTTAGTGAATTGGCTCGGCCAGACGGCCTGCGCGATGCGGTCGGTCATCTTCAACAAACGTTTGCCGAGTTCCTCAGCCGCGGCGGCACGATCTTGGCGATCACGGGCAATCACGACAACGAAAGTTTTTGCGAAACACTCTGGCACGCCATGACGTTGGCTGCTCCGGCTCAAAAGGCTGCCCGAGCGCGGGCCTCCATCGGTCGACTTCACTTGGCAACCGAACCGACTTGGCTGTTGCTCCCCGATTCATCCGCACCCTTCGACGTCGCTTTTGTGCTGATGCCCTATCCTACGCCGGCCCGTTTCCTACCTCCCAACGAAAAATACGAAACCTTTGCCGAGAAAAACCAGAAGCTCAGCGAGTCCTTTCTCCATCGCCTGGATCAATTGGTCGGCGATGTGCGACGGGCGAGTGCCTCGCCGATCATCCTCGTGGCTCACATGACGATTCGCTCCCATGAGGAGTACCACCTCTTCCGCGTGGCTCCGGGCGATGATGTGTCGATTTCCTTGACGGATGTTCCGATGGGCATCGCCTACGCCGCCCTCGGACATATTCACAAACCGGGTGCTCTGGCCGACCATATTCGGTACAGCGGCAGCATCGACCGGCTCGATCTCGGGGAACAAGCCGACACGAAAAGTGTCGTGATTCTCGATATCAACGAGTGTGGTTTGATCGCACCACCTCGGACCGTCCCTCTCGATGCGACGCCGATCTACGAGGTTCTGATTGCCGATCCGCCCAACGATTTGTTGACTCTCCCGAGGCGATTTCCGGAAGCTCGCCGCGATCTGGTCAAATTGTCGGTCCGGTATTGCTCTGGCCGGGATCAACTGGAAGAGATTCTGCGGAAGTTGGATGAAGTGTTTCCCCGATGGTACGCCCGCGATTGGGTCGATGTCGGAGAGTTGGGCCCGCCTTTGGATCGTCCATCGACGCTGCCCAAAAGCTTCCGGGAGACGGTGCAGGACTATTTGACCAGCGAGCTAGCGGACCACACTCCGGAAGAACGAGATGCGATTTTGAAGCGGGCAGAGCGTCTCATCACTCAGCTCGAACAGGAAGAGTCGACAATATGATTCCCCGGCGGATTCGTCTAAAAGGATTTTTGAGCTACCGCGACGAGCAGCAACTCGATTTTACCGAAGCCAATCTGTGGATGCTCTCCGGAGCGAATGGGAGTGGAAAATCGGCGATTTTCGACGCCGTGACGTTTGCCCTGTACGGGCAGCATCGAGGCGGAGCACGAGGCTGGACCGATTTGATTTATAAATCCGCCGACTCGCTGCTCGTGGAATTCGAGTTTGAATTGGAGGGCCGCACGTATCGCATTCGTCGCACGGTCTCTCGGAAACAGGGCCGATCAACGCAACAAATTTGGGAATGGGAGGAGAACGAGTGGAAACCGATCTCCGATACTCAAAACCGCGAGGGTTTTAACCGTTGGATTCAGAATCGAATCGGCTTGGATTTCGAAGCGTTCACGTCGTCGGTACTGCTTCTGCAAGGGAGAGCGGAGAAGCTGCTGGATGGCACGCCAAAGGAGCGAGCCGAGGTCCTGGCGAAGATCGTCGATCTGAGTCGGTATCAGCGGTTGTATGACCTGGCCGACGCCGAACGAAAAAGAATCAAAGAGCAAATCGACAACCTGAGACTTCAACTCGAAGCGCTGCCCGAAGTGCGTCCCGAAGAAATTGCTGAAGCGAAAAAAGTCCTGGAAGAAGGGCAAAGGGAACTCGATGCCGCCATTCGACGCGGCCAGGAACTCGCCGCTCTGCGAGTTCAAGCGGAGAATCACGCCAAGCTGTGTCAGAAGCGGGCAGCGACGCAACACAGGCTCGTCGAGATGAAATCTTTGTTGGAACAGCGGGAAAGCATTACGCGTGCTTGGGAACGCTGGCAACTTTTGACCCGGGTCATACCTCTCGTCGAAACGATCATCCGGAATCGCGTCGACATCAAATCGGCTCAAGACCGCGAGATGGAATTGGCAAAATATGTGAGCGAGCTTGAACGGCAAAAGCGCGAGAAATCCAGCGATCAAGATGTCTGGTCGCGAACACTCGCGGAGATTCAGTCGGAAATCCAACGGATGTCCACCCAACTGGACGAGAAGGAGCAGGAACGCACACGGTTGAGTGATCCGCTCGACCTCGTCCGAAGGCTCAATGTGTATTTGGAAGTCAAGGAACAGTTGCAAGCTGATTTGAATTCCATCCCTCGGGATCTGACCCAGTCTCTTACGGACGCCCAAACGGAATTGGCGGAAATTGGTCGCATCGAGCAGTCTTTGCCTGCGTTGCGACACTTCGCCGAGGCGCGAGAGCGTTTACGCTGCAAAATCGCCGAAATCGACAAGCTTCGACACGAGGCCAAGGGGATCGAGAAACGGAAGCAAGAGGCACAGACTTCAGCCGAGCAAGCGCGAACGGTGGCGGCTCAAGCTGAGCGGGATGTCCAGAACTGCCGCGAGCACGTGGCGTCTCAGCAGGCTCTAAAGGATCAAACGGAGAAGGCTCTACAGGAGTTCGACACCCTCAAAGGCGCTCCAACCTGCCGACTGTGTGGGCAGCCGTTGACGCCGCAACATTACGAGGCCGAGCGGTCGGCTCGGCAGCAAGCACTCTTGCAGGCGGAGTCGGAATGGCAATCCGCGAGGGAGAGGCTGACGGAAGCTCTCTCCCGACACGAGCAGGCTGACCGTGATTTTCGTCAAATGGAATCCCGACTGCGGGACGTTATCGAGCAGCATCAAGATTTGGGAGCGAATTTGAAAATCGCTGAAAATGAGGCGGAGCGCTGTCGTGAAAATTGCCGACTCTTCTATGGTTCCCTTCCCGAGTCGTACCGGCAGGAGATCTGTGAGACGGCGCCCGTTGATTGGACCGCGACTATATTCCCCTCGGATAGTGACCTGACTCATTTTGTGGATCGGTTGGCGGAGCTACCAAATGTTCGTCGGCGGCACGAGCACCTGAGGGATTTGCAAGTGCGGGCTAATCGCCTCCATTTCGAAGTGGAGCAAAACGCGGAGCAAATACGGTCGATTGAACAACGGCTTCCCGATGAGCCAAGCCGGATCACCGCCAAAGCGGCGGGTCTTGATCAAGATATCAGGGTGCTCAAAAAATGCATCGAGGACATTCGAAAAGCTGAAAACGATTGCCGTGACCGCATCGACGAACTGAAGATGGTCACTCATCAAGTGGAGCAAAAGATCCTCGAGTATCGGGGACAACTCGCTGTCGAGTCGCAGCGGATTTTCCAGTTGCAACAACAAGTCACCGAGGCGATTAGGCAACTCCCGGACGATTGGCAACACCGTATCGATCAAATTCAATTGGCAGAGCAATCTCGGCTCAAAGCCGAATTGAAAAACCTTGACGATCAAGGGGTGGAGAACCAATTTCGTCAATTACAACAGGCCGTGCAAGAGTTTGAGAGTTTCCAGCGGTTGATGGTGGAAGTTGAGAGCGAGATCGCAGCGATTCCATCCGATGCGCGACGCGATCCAGCGGAAATCGACCAGGAAATCGAAGGGGCATCTCGCTGGCAGGAGCAAGCCGCGCGTGCTGTCGAGAAGGCCCGCGATGCCTGGAAGAGTTTGGAGTCGCAGCGAGAGCAGCGAGTTCGGTGGGAGCAAGAGCTGTCGGCCCGGGAAGTTGATTATCGACAAGCTAAAACGCTAGCGGAGTTGTTGGGCCGTGAGCGACTGCAACGTGACTTGGTGCGTCGAGCGGAGCGACAGATCGTCAGCTTCGCCAATGCCGTGTTAGACCGTCTGAGCGGTGGGACGATTTATTTGCGGATTGTTGGTGAGGATCAGGGGGATCCCGCGGATCAGGCATTGCAACTTGAAGCGGTCAATCGAGCCACCGATCAGAGGCCGATCGCTGTGCCGTACCTCAGCGGCAGTCAGAAATTTCGTGTGGCCGTCAGTCTGGCTTTGGGCATGGGACAGTTCGCTGGTCAGTCGCATCGCCCGATTGAGTCGATCATTATTGACGAGGGGTTTGGCTGCCTCGATCGCGAGGGCCGTCAGTCGATGATCCAGGAACTGCATCAATTACGTGGTTTGCTTCGCTGCATCATCTTGGTGTCGCATCAAGAGGAGTTTGCGTCTGCGTTCACCGATGGTTACCAATTCACATTGACACAGGGAAGCACCATTGTTCATCGAGTTCGACGGTAGCGTGGGAGTTGATGTCGATCGATGGCGATCCGCTGGACGAGAGCGGACGTCCCGACGGTAGAGCGACGGGGAGGAAGTCATTGGTGACGTCGACCGCGAAGACGTGGCGTCTGTTGGCGGATGACCGAGCCGCTGCTGAGCGACTGGCAGGCGAGGTGGGAATCAGTACGGTCATCGCGCAGTTGCTACTGAATCGCGGCGTCAGAGATAAGGCGTCGGCACGTCGGTTTCTCGAATCGCCCTTGACCGATTTGTTGCCCCCCGACCAGATCCCGGGCGTCACAGATGCCGCCGGTCTCTTGGGTCGGGCGGTTGAACGGAAAGAACGTGTCGTTGTCTACGGCGATTACGATGTGGACGGCGTGTGCGCTACCGCCATCCTCTACCGCCTGCTGCAAATCCTCGGGGTACCTGTCGAATATTATGTGCCGCATCGAATCGATGAAGGGTACGGTTTGAAGATCGAGCCGATTCGGCGGTTCGCCGCCGCCGGCGTCCAGACCATCGTCACGGTGGATTGTGGGATTAACAGCCACGAAGAAGCGGCTGAAGCCCGCCGCCTCGGTCTTTGCCTGATCATTACGGATCATCACGAAATCGCCTCGGGGACGCCGCAAGCGGCCGCCGTCGTTCATCCCCGATTGTTGCCCAGCGACGGTCCGGCTGTTGAGCTCTCGGGTGCTGGGGTGGCGTTCAAGCTGGCTTGGGCGTTAGCCCAGCGAGTGAGCGGCGGGACAAAAGTCGCTCGTCACTTGCGGGAGTTCTTGTTGGATGCCGTGGCGCTGGCCGCCCTTGGACTGATCGGCGATGTCATGCCGCTCCGTAACGAGAACCGAGTCTTGGTGAAACACGGCCTGGCGCGGTTGCGAAGCAGTCCGTTGCCGGGCCTTCGAGCGCTATTGCAAAGGGCAGGAATTTCGCCCGACAAACAGGTGAAAGCCGAAGAGGTTGCATTCAAGTTGGCTCCCCGGCTCAACGCCGCGGGTCGCCTCGGTTGCGCCCGTCTGGTTGTGGATCTATTGACAACTGCTTCCGAGGATCGTGCCCGAGAGTTGGCGGACTATTTGGACCAGCAGAATCGGGAGCGGCAATCCTTGGAGCGTCGCATCACCAGCCAGGCCCATGAACTGGTGGCACAATCCGAAGAAATGAATCAACCCGCGTTGGTCCTGGCACATGGCGACTGGCATCCTGGGGTCATCGGCATCGTGGCCGGTCGCCTCGCGGACCGTTACGGCAAACCGACGCTGATCGTGGCCACCGGAACGAACCCCGCCACAGGTTCCGGGCGATCGGTTCCCGGGTTCGACTTGCATGCCGCTCTCTCCGCCTGCGCGAGTGAGTTGCTCAGCTTTGGAGGGCACTCGGCGGCAGCAGGGTTTCGGATCTCGCCGGATCGTATTGACTCGCTTCGGCAGAGGTTTTGCGACATCGTCGCCGCCTCCCACTGTCGCGATGAGAACCCCGCAGATCTGCTAACGTTGGACCTCGAAGTTCCTTTGCACGTGTTGACCTCGGGCCTCGTGCGGGAACTCGATCGCCTCGAACCTTACGGCGCGGGCAACCCAAGGCCCCGCTTCCTGGCGGGTGATTTGCAAATTGTTGGCACGCCGAGACGGATCGGCGGAGGCGAACGCCATCTGACCTTTCGCGTTCAACAACACGCCACCACCTTCCGTGCGGTCGCTTTCGACATGGCTGATCGGCTCGACGAATTAATGTCCGCGGCGGGAAAATGCTGCCTCGCTTTCGTTCCGCGAATCAACATCTGGCAGGGAATACAAAGTGTCGAATTGGAGGTGATCGATTTCCAGGCAGGCCCGCGTGCCGCTTTGGGATGAGGATCCAGTGGGAGTTTTAATGATCTGAGTTATGGTGGGGCCGGATCACGTTTGCCGCTGAGCGAACATGAGGCGGCGTGGAACAGCCCCATCCACCGTCCAATTGGCTTTCCTCCGTGCTATTGATTAGATAAGCCTGCATGGTGGTCCCGTGATAGGGATGCATTCGGTAACGTTCGTCGAAGAGGTACTCATGCCCGGTCGACCGCTCCGGACTTTTACGATTCTTCCACATATTCCCGAGAAGCTCGCCCACCTTCGAGACCTGGCGTACAACCTGTGGTGGTCGTGGAACCCCGATGCCATCGCGCTGTTCCGCCGCATCGACACCGAATTGTACGAATCGGTCGAGAACAGCCCGATTCGGCTATTGGCGTCCATTCCCCAATCCCGTTTCGACGAATTGGCGCAGGATGATGGTTTTCTCGTTCACTTGGATCGAGTTTGGCGGAAGTTGAATGAGTATTTGACGCGGCCGACTTGGTTCAAAGAAAAAGCCATGCCGACGGGCGAAATGCCGCTTTTCGCCTACTTTTCGATGGAATTTGGGTTGCACGAGAGCCTGCCGGTGTATTCGGGTGGTCTGGGCGTGCTGGCCGGCGATCACCTCAAATCGGCGAGCGACATGGGCGTGCCAATGGTCGGGATGACGCTCTTGTACCGCCAAGGTTATTTTCGGCAATACCTCAATCCCGAGGGTTGGCAGCAAGAGCGCTACCCGGATCATGACACTTTTCACCTGCCGCTCATCTCGGAGCAAACCGCCGAGGGGGAACCGCTACTGGTTTCAGTGCCCTTTCCGGGGCGGGATGTGTGGGTACGAGTCTGGCGGGTGCAGGTGGGGCGGGTACCGCTCTATCTGCTGGACGCTAATTTGGCGAGGAACTCCATCGAGGACCGCGGAATCACGGCTCAGCTTTACGGCGGCGACCAGGACATGCGCATCCGCCAAGAGATGCTGCTGGGCATCGGCGGCATCCGGGCACTGTCCGCCTTGGGGCATCGCCCCACCGTGTGCCATATGAACGAGGGACATTCCGCTTTTTGCAGCCTGGAGCGGATCCGAGTGATGATCGAGGAGCATCATCTCGACTTCGCGACGGCATTCGAGGCAGTCAAGGCCGGAACCTGTTTCACCACCCATACCCCCGTCCCCGCCGGCAATGATGCGTTTCCCCCCGCGGTTGTCGAACATTATTTGGGCAACTACCTCCATTCGCTGGGGATCGACCGCCACACCTTCCTGGCTTTGGGTCGGCAAGACCCTCGGGACGAAAGCGAACCGTTCGGCATGACCGTGTTGGCCCTCCGAGCGTCGAACACCAGCAACGGGGTGAGCAAGTTGCACGGCCAAGTCTCCCGACGGATGTGGCATCGCATTTGGCCCGGATTTCATGCGAGCGAGGTGCCCATTGGCTCGATCACGAATGGCGTTCACGTGCCCTCGTGGCTCGCACCCGAAATGTCTCACCTCTTCGACCGCTATCTCGGATTGAAATGGCAGGAATGGCCCACCAATGCCGAAATCTGGAAACGGGTCGAGCGCATTCCCGATGAAGAGTTGTGGCGCACCCACGAACGGCGACGCGAGAGTCTGGTTGCCCTGGCACGACGGCGGCTGTATGTCCAACTCCAGCGTCGACGCGCCAGCCCCAACGAAATTGCCCAGTCCTACGAAGTGCTCGATCCCGAGGCGCTGACCATCGGCTTTGCCCGCCGCTTCGCCACCTATAAACGCGGAACGCTGATCTTCCACGACCCGGATCGACTGGCGCACATCTTGAATGATAAAGATCGACCGGTTCAACTCGTCTTTGCCGGCAAAGCTCACCCCAAGGACGCCGGTGGCAAGGACTTGATCGCTCAGATCCAAAAACTATCGCGCCGTCCCGAATTTCGCCGAAAAATCGTCTTCATCGAAGACTATGACATGAATATCGCCCGGACGTTGGTCCAGGGCGTCGACGTTTGGCTCAACAACCCGCGCCGGCCGATGGAGGCGTCGGGAACGAGTGGCATGAAGGTGTGCGGCAACGGCGGGCTGAATTTCAGCGTCCTCGATGGTTGGTGGGTCGAAGGGTACAACGGCGACAATGGCTTCGCGATCGGGGCAGGGGAGGAATACGAAGACACCGAAACGCAGGACCTCATCGAAAGTCGAGC
>CAKZUU010000195.1 GCA_937922175.1 uncultured Gemmataceae bacterium | reverse complement strand
GGTCAACGCGGTCTGCCCCAGCCCGATATGGGCCAATTCCCACGCCAAAGTGAACATTTGAGCCAATGCTGCATCCGCGCTATTGACGAAGATCGCTGGAGCATAGGGGGCGCTGAGAGCAAACCCATCCACGGAACTCTTCCACATCGAGTTCGCGGTAAACATTGTTTCCGACAAAACGATTGATGACGGCGATCACGTTTCATTCTCCGATTAGCCGACGCAACTCGCTGACAGCCAGTTCTCAGGTTGCGATTTATGCGTTCCATTCGTCAGCCAGCTTGACAACCAGGTACATTTCCTTGCCGATCGCCGCTGGGTCATCGGCGGGCTGCTCGCTGCCGAGAATCTCTAGCGACTCGGTCCGGCACTCGACGCGGTTTTCACGCAAATAATCCTGGCAGTGTTGCCTTGTTTCGATCGTGTCGAGCAAGTCCGGGCTGGGGCGCTCCCGTCGCCTCGCTTCAACGCTACGGAAAATGGGAATTGGCAGCTTTTCTTCTGGCGGTTTGGGAAGAAACAGATCACTGGGAAGAACGCGCACCGCCTTGGCGAACCTCTTTAGTCCAGTTGCTTGAATGTTGGTTGCGTCTCTCCCGCCAGCGAACTTATGAGTAGTGGTACTTTGTTGATGTCGGATCTTTCCTCGAGCCGGGATCGCTCGATGGCCCAGCGGAGCATTTCCGGTCAGATATTGAAGCGAGCGGTCATCCCATAACCTTTGCTCAATGATCCCGAATGTCACTCGGGCCGGTCATGACCGCAGTGATAACAGCGGTTCTGTGCTCCTAAAAAATCCGAGCCGCTCTTGCCATCGTGCCGCCGCAATAGCCGGGCAACTCATTGACATCGCAGTGTGGAAACCCCTTTGGGAGCGACTTGAGCTACAAGCATGACGAGACAGTGTGAGTCGGCTCGCCGCCGACGAGGGCAGTGGCAAGCCCAGACCCCGTGTCGCGAGACGATGCGTCTGACAGACGGTCATCCGCCTGAAGAGTTCGTTCCTGGCTTCAATGCTCCGCAGTTCACCGAACACCGCCCCAATGTCGGTGGTCGCGTTAAAGAGTTCGTCACCGTTGGCCTTGGCTCCGACGTGAGTAGCGAAATGCGTCGAGAGTAATGGTCGTCCTTGGCACCTCTTCTGCGATTTGGCGGGGACACGCGGTCGCAAACGACGAAGACTGAACCCGACTTGCTTCGGAGTCAACCCTTAAACAGCAACATGCAGGTCCGCCTTCCCTAATTCACATTTCAATCGAGAGTTTTGACAAGAGGAGTCGGGGCGAGAAGATTTGAACTTCCGACCTCACGGTCCCGAACCGTGCGCTCTAGCCAAGCTGAGCTACGCCCCGAATTCGTATACTATCCTAGAGAAAAAGCCTTTACTGTCAACGGCTTTGTCCGGCGTTGTCCGCTTCTTGGGTTCGCTCGAGGACGGTCGGATTCGACCACGGGACGGCCGCCTCGCGAAAGTCACGAGTTTTGAATCTATGGTCGAATCGTGGCGAAAATCGGTCCTGTATTTCCGACGCCTCGGAACCTACTGGCAACTCGTCGATGCAAACACTCCGACCAAGGTTTCTGCCAGCCCGCTTGGTTATTGGCCTCTGAGCGTGGCACCTCGGCTCGAGCAAGGACATTTTGTCGAGTTCGACGAGCGCGGGTTGCCCCTGAGAAATGTTCCTTGGTTCGGAGGCGTTGTGCATCAGATTTGCACCGTGGCGGCCTTCGCCCTCGCCCATTGGGAACTCTACTTGCTTCACGGTTCGGAGACGCATCTTCGGCGGTTATTGGATGTCGCCGATTATTTTGTCGAGTGTGTCGAACGTCCAACCGCTGATACAGCCTTTTTGCGGGCAGAGCTCCACGGCAAAGGGCATGTCGGGCGAGTCTCGGCGATGGATACCGGCGAGGCGATCAGTGTCTTGTGCCGTGCGTGGCAAACGACGCAGCGGCCCATTTACCTGGAGACAGCTATGGGTTGTCTGGCCGCCTTTGAGATACCGGTGGAAAAAGACGGCGTGGTCGATCACATTCGCTCGAATGGAAGCGTGTGGTACGAGGAGAAGCCCGGCACACGGTGGACGCACATTCTCAACGGAATGATCTACGCCCTTTGGGGGCTACGCGATTTGCACACCGTTACCGGCTCGCCCCGAGCGAAGGCTCTCCTCGACGCGGGCCTGACCAGTGTTGAAAAGTGTTTGCCGCTCTTTGATTGCGGATACTGGAGCCTGTATCACTTGCCAAAATCCGGTCCCAATTACGTGGCCAGCATGATGTATCATGAACTGCACATCTGCCAACTCACTGAGTTGGCGCGATCCACAGGAAATCGAACCTTTGCGCTTTACGCCGAAAAATTTCGACAGTATTCCCAACGGTCCATGTGTCGGGCGCACGCAGCCATCGCCATCACTGGATCCAAGTTGCGTCAATGGATCGGAGGCTGACGCAGATCGATCTTTACGCAGGGGCGCTTCGCCTCCTGTCGAAGGCTCGCCTTGGATCTCCTGTCATCCAGAAAAATGCGGCTCTTTCATCGTACCCAGCACGGGGCGGGTGACTGGGCCGATCGTATCTTGACAACAGAGGGTCTCCATCTCGAGGACGAAGGGCGATACGATGGCCGCTGTTCGAGTCTGGCTTTGCGTTGGGTTGATGGGTTTAACGTTGGAGATGTGCCGAGCGACGGATCCTCAATGGCCGCAGTGGCGCGGACCCAGTCGAGACAACGTTTGGTCGATCGCTGAACTCCCCGAACGCTGGCCAGAAAAGCTGACGCCTCTTTGGCGAAAGCCTCTCGGAGGGGGTTACGGAGGCGTCGCCATCAGCGGCGACCGCGTCTTCGTGATGGACCGGCAAACAGAACCTGCGGAAGTCGAGCGGGTCGTGTCGCTGGACCTTGCAACCGGTAGGACGATCTGGGTCCACGAATATCCCGTACGATACGGCGGCCTGGACTACGGAAACGGACCGCGAGCAACGCCGACGATTGACGAGGGCAAGGTGTACACTCTCGGCGCGGTGGGGCACCTCCACTGTCTGGATGCGGTGACGGGTCAAGCCATTTGGTCGCACGATTGTGTCACCGAGTTTGAAGCAACGATCCCCACGTGGGGCCTGGCGTCGTCACCGTTGATTGACGAAAACCGCGTGGTGGTCCAAGTCGGAGCGAAGAATGGCTGTTACATGGCATTTGATCGGGTTCGTGGGGACGTCGTTTGGAAAGCGCTACCGGATCGAGCGGGCTATTCCTCAGCCGTTCGCATCGACGTCGAGGGGAGGCCGCAACTGATTGCCTGGACGGCGGAACACGTCACAGCATTGGAACCGGCAACGGGCGAATTGCTCTGGGCCGTTCCCTTCAGCATCACTTACGACGTCGCGATTGCTGATCCGGTCTATCACGACGGTGTTTTGCTCTGCAGTCAGTATTGGGAAGGTAGTCTTGCCTTGAAGTTAAGGCCCAAAGGTCCGCCCGAAAAACTCTGGGAGGGAAAGCGGCTCCGACTATTGATGGCAACACCGTTGGTCCGGGGGGGCTACGCCTACGCGTTGGACCGGGAAAAGGGGATGATCTGCATCGAACTGCGAAGCGGCAAAATTCACTGGGACGGTTTCAAAATCTCGTATGACCGCCGAAACCCTCATGCCGCTCCATGGTGGTGTGTGGATGGAACCGCCTCCTTTCTCAATGAGCGGGGGGAGTGGATCCGTGCTCGTCTTTCCCCGGATCGCTACGAAGAGGTCGGTCGTGTTAAGGTCTTCGGCGGCAGTTGGGCCCACCCGGGCCTGACGAAGAACATGATGGTCGTGCGAGATGATCGGGAGATCCTTGGGCTGACCTGGAAAAGCCGACCGTGAAGTGCGAGAAGCTTCGCCTTGCGTCGAGGCTGCGAATTCGCTATCGCTGGGCCGTCGCTGGAAAGTGTGGGAGGCACAGCGGTGGCGAGCACGATGAACAAGCCGTGGACAGCGTGGGCGCTTTTGATGACGGCCAGCTTGGGGACGGCGCAGGAGCGTGTCACCACGTTGCCTCGACCGACCTCCTACGGTGTGGACGCTGCATCCTTACCGGCGCCTACTGCTGCGGCAAATGCCCAGGGTTCGGCCCAATCGCTGTTGGCGTCGCCTCCAGTCGTCGAGACGGTGCCGCAGTTGCCGCCCATTGGGGCGGCCCCGCCGGCGACTCCGTTCTATCGCCGCTTTCGTGCCGATCTCGTCGAAGCGGCCGTCTTGTTTCCCATTGTTTATCAAAGCCGCAACGCTGTCGTTCCCGTCGGTGGCACCATCGGTGATGTTGATGTCCGTTTGCCCACGGCGTCGTTGGGTGTGACGGCGCCCGTTATCGTCAATTTCCAATTCGACGCCGACCGATACGGCGAATTGAACTTCAGCTACAAGCTATTGGCCGGGGAAGGCAATCGCCTCGTGTTTGGGTTAGATCCGGAGGGCCTGGCCGTTCTCCGAAGTCGCCTGGATATGAACGTCGTGGATTTGACCTTTGCTCATGCGGGGTATCGGCCATTGTGGAATCTACTCTGGTTCGACAATCGCGATCCCATCAAGCCCCTCTGGGGAATGCGTTGGGATGTTGGGGCACGCCTCGCCACCGTCTTTCACGACTCGCAACTCGATGGTCCGACGATCGAGCGGCGAGTCAGCAGCTTTTTCATCGGCGGCGGGCCGCACATCGGTCTCACCCTCCACCGCGTTCTGGGAGACACGGGCTTGGAAGCATTTTGGCACACAGATTTCGGCTCTCATCTGGGCACCGTCAATCAGCAGTTTTCGGAGCTGGTCACCGACGGACTGGGGAACCCTCAAGGGTACGGTTACATCCGTCGGCAGGACTTCCGCTGGGTTCCCTCACTCCGCAGCGAGGCCGGCCTGGGAGGCTCCGGATGGCTGACCTCCCGCGGCGAGTGGCGGCTCGCTTATCAGTTCGAGCAATGGTGGGGAGTCGGAAGCGCCGGCTCCACGTCGCCGGCGGATCTGGTCACTCACGGTGCCGTCCTCCGCTGGCGCTTCCACTACTGATCGCTCCATCTTTGGACGTCGCGCCCGCTTCGCTCAGACCAAATACCGTCCGTCGTGCAACGGATCATACGGCTTCAACCACTGGATGATCTCGATCCGATTACCATCCGGGTCGCGAACGAAAAACCGATCACAGTGAGGGATAGGTGTCGTCTCTTCGATAGCGATGCCTCGCTGGCGAAGTTCCGCACGGGCAGCGACCGCATCTTCGACGTGCAAAGCAAAATGACGGGGGCTGATGCTGTCGGCCTGCGGTTTCAGAAGGAGATGCAGGGTTTGGCCACCTCCCAAGTCAAACCACAACGCGACGAAATCAAACGTCCGCGGTGCCGGAATCTCTGTCAATCCCAGCACCTCGCGGTAAAACCACCTCGCTCGCGCCACGTCCGTGATGATCACCGAGCAATGATCCAACCTCGTCCACCTCATCCCAACCTCCCATCGATACGGCTGCCTTGACCAACACGGTTCGGTTCATCGATGTCAACAATCCGATCAACCTCCGCCGTCGCCCGGTCGTCGATCAGGTTTGGCCGAATCGCTCTTCGGTCAAAGTCCGCAATCGGTGCGAGACCTGATTGAGTCGGGCCGCGAAGTCCGGCGGAAGGACGATCGACCGATCACCCAGCATTTCGGTCAGCGCTTCGAGCATCGTCAAACTCGCGGAGATGAGTCGGGTCCGACTGTCGGATGTCGGCGACGTCGTCTCGGGAACCTCGCCCAGTAGTTCCCGCACTGTGCTGAGAAACGATTCGTGAGTCAACGCGTCGAGCCGAACCTCATCGCTCTCCCCCGCGAAAACGCCGGAGAAGAGGGCTCGCTTCTGCTCCACGACCTGCACGACCCGCTCTTCGATGGTATCGCGGGTGATGAAGTTCAACACGTGCACCGGTCGATTTTGCCCCATCCGGTGGACGCGAGCGATTCGCTGGTCGAGCACGGCAGGATTCCAGGGCATCTCGAGATTGATCACCGT
>CAKZUU010000194.1 GCA_937922175.1 uncultured Gemmataceae bacterium | reverse complement strand
CTGCTGCTGTGCTCTCTCGTCGGGTCGGTGGCGGGGTTACTGATCGTGGGGATCGGCACACTCATTGGTGCCATTTCACATTTGTCCTGAGGGGAGTCGCGCCCGCCCGTGAGTCTGTGCGAACTGTTGTGCCTGACATCGGCGGCGGTGGCGGCGAGCTACGCCCTCGCCATTGTGTTACGCATCTCGTGTTTCCTGGCCGGCGTCGACATTCCGGCGTTGGGTCGCGCCTGGGGCGTAGCGACGACGTTGGCCGCCAGCTCTCTTTTCGTGGGAGTCATCATTCAAGGGAGTCTCGCTTCGGGCCCCCGTTTCCAACCGATCCTTCAATTTCTCGCATTTGTTCTTATCCTTTTGACGCATCTCGGCCTGTCTCTGCTCGCCTTCACGAAGTGGTTGGGATTAGGCGCGGGCAAAGCTTTCAATCTTTGGTTGATCCAAACGATGTTTCTTCTCGTTTGCTTCGCTATTTGCGGCGTGGTGGGAGCGATTGTTTCCGATCTGTAGCGATCCGGACCGATGGTTGGCCGTCCGGCGTCGGAGCTCACCTGCTTGTTACCCCGCCTCAAACTCGACAGGCGACGATATAATGCTGCCATGCACGGTGTCGAAAAATATCTGCGTCCCGAGGTCATTCGCCAGGTTTCGCGGCTCGATTTACGCGCTAAATTCATTGTCGAGGGGTTTCTCGCGGGTCTCCATGCCAGTCCCTTCCATGGTTTCTCTGTCGAATTCAGCGAGCACCGCAATTACGTTCCGGGTGACGACCTGAAATACATCGACTGGAACGTATATGCGAAAACCGGCAAGTTCTATGTGAAGAAATTCGAGGCGGAAACCAACATGACCGGTTATCTGGTCATGGATCTCTCGGAGTCGATGGGTTGGACCTATCGACAAGAGATGACGAAATTCGAGTATGGAATCTGTCTGGCCGCCTCTCTGGGCCACCTGATGATCCGGCAGCAAGACCCTGTTGGCCTGGTCACATTCGACACAGAGATTCGGGCGGCGATCCCCCCGCACAGCAAGCGGACGCAGCTCGGCTCGATCCTCGCCGTGCTCGCGAATTTACGGCCGTCGGGTCAAACCGACATCGCGCATGCGTTAACACAAATCGCCGCTTTGGCACGGGGCAAAAGCCTCATCATGTTGTTTAGCGACCTGCTCAGCGATCTCGAGCCGGTCTTGCACGGATTGTACCGGCTCCGCCATCACGGGCACGAAGTCATCCTGTTTCACATTCTTGACGAAGCGGAGGTGCATTTCCCCTTCGAGGGCTTGATCGAATTTGAAGATGTCGAGAGCGACAACCGCTTAACCATCGACGCCCGCGGTATTCGTGCCGACTATCTGCGAGCGATTGAAGAACATTGCCGCCGTCTCCGCGAGGAAGCCGCTAAGGTCCAGATCGACTACGTGGGCATGGACACCAGCGTCGGATTCGAGAAAGCCCTGTTGGAGTATCTCAGCCAGCGGCAACGTCGCTTCTAATCGCGTATCATAAACGGCCAATCATCGTTGGAAGTATCCACCTCTCTCGAGGATGACTCCATGACGGGACCTTGGTTGGCTTCTCGGCTGGCAGTAATGGTGCTGACGGCGATGCCGACTCGGGAGTGGAAACCTGCCTCGTCGCCGCTCTCGACTCGTTGGGCGAGGGATGTGACGCCTGAGCGTGTTCATCCCGAGTATCCGCGGCCGCAATTCGTCCGCCCACGCTGGCAGAATCTCAACGGGCTGTGGCAATTCGCCGAAGGGAAAGAAGACGCCCCTCCTCCCATCGGCCGCGAACTGGCCGATCGCATCCTCGTCCCCTTCCCGGTCGAATCCGCGTTGTCCGGCGTCGGTCGAATAATGTCCCGGGTTTGGTATCGACGGACCTTTACGATCCCTTCGGACTGGCGCGAGGATCGCATTCTACTGCATTTCGAGGCTGTCGATTGGGAGGCCAAAGTTTGGCTGAATGGTCGATCGCTTGGGGTTCATCGCGGCGGGTACGATCACTTCCACTTCGACATTACTGACGTTGTCAAACGCGATGGAGAGAACGAACTCGTCGTCGGCGTTTGGGATCCCACCGACAAAGGCCCCCAGCCCCGAGGAAAACAAGTTCTGAAGCCTCACGGCATTTGGTACACCCCCAGTACCGGCATCTGGCAGACCGTCTGGCTCGAACCCGTGCCCGCGAGCCATCTGACGGGCGTCGATGTAACCAGCGACATCGCTCGCGGAACGGCCAAAATCCGCGCGAAACGGGACCAACCTGGCGAGCAACAGCGGTTGCGCGTCACGGTGGCATGGAATCTGGACGACGCCGACCGGCGCAAGGACGAACTCTGTCAACAGACCCAAATGGTGGCGTTCCCCCAGGGAGAGTCGCGCGCGGAGGTCACTTTCACCTTCGCCCAGCCACGATTGTGGTCGCCTGATTCTCCTCACCTTTATGACCTCCGCATTGAACTGTTGAGTCGCGATGGGACAACTCTCGATCAAGTCCGAAGCTATTTCGGCATGCGTCAGATCGACGTGGCTCCCGACGAGAAAGGCGTGCCGCGGATTCGCCTCAATGGGAAGCCCTATTTCATGATCGGCCCATTGGATCAAGGGTTTTGGCCCGATGGATTGCACACGCCTCCGACCGATACAGCGATGAAATATGATCTGGAAATGACGAAAAAGCTTGGCTTCAACACGACACGCAAACATATCAAAGTAGAGCCAGCACGATGGTACTACCATTGCGACAGGCTTGGGTTGCTTGTCTGGCAAGACATGCCCAGCGGCGACGAGATTGCCCCCCGGAATCGGCCGGAAATCACACGCACGCCCGAGTCTGCCCGGCAGTACGACCTCGAATTACAACGGATGATCGACCAGTTGCGGCACTTCCCCTGCATCGTGATGTGGGTACCTTTCAACGAGGGCTGGGGCCAATTCGATACCCGACGCATCACCGAATGGATCAAGCAGTACGATCCGACCCGATTGGTCAGCAATGCCAGTGGTTGGAACGACATGGGTGTCGGCGATGTTCACGACATCCACGTTTACCCCGGTCCGAGCGCACCCCCGATCGAATCACGCCGAGCGGGGGTCTTGGGCGAGTTTGGCGGATTGGGCCTATCCCTCAAAGGCCATCTCTGGGACGAGAAGACGTGGAGTTATCGGGGCGTGGTCGATTCCGCCGATCTCACGCGAAAGTACGAACAGTTGCTCCAGCGAGTTGATCGACTCAAGAAAGAGCACGGGCTTTCTGCCGCCATTTATACGCAACTGACCGATGTCGAGGTCGAAGCGAACGGCCTTCTGACCTACGACCGGGAAATCATCAAAGTGGACGTTGAGCGAGTCGCGGCGGCCAATCGTGGCGATTTTTCTCGGGTCCCCAAGGTGGATGTGGTCGTCCCGACAGCGCGCGAAAAAGCCGCAACATGGCGCTACACCACCGAACGGCCGGGCGAACGTTGGTTCTGGTCGGATTTCGAGGGTCGTGACTGGAAGGAAGGTCTCGGGGGATTCGGCACCACCGGGACACCTGGCGCCATCGTTCGCACCGAATGGAAGTCAATGGAGATTTGGATTCGCCGTGAATTTGAATTGGGCGGAGGACCCTTTGATCGCTTTGTCTTAATCTTGCATCACGACGAAGACGCCGAAGTCTACCTCAACGGCGTGTTGGCGGTGACAGTCCGGGGCTACACGACCGACTACGAGGAATTTCCTCTCAGCGCGAAGGCAACAAAGGCGTTGAAACCGGGGCGCAACGTGTTGGCCATCCACTGCCGTCAGACAGGCGGGGGCCAATACATCGACGCGGGTTTGGGCCGCTATCAGCCGGTGCACTCGAAATAG
>CAKZUU010000193.1 GCA_937922175.1 uncultured Gemmataceae bacterium | reverse complement strand
AGTTGAGCACCTTGAAGCAACAAGGGCAATACAAACGGGAGAGGTTGATCCAAACACCGCAAGACGCCGTCATCCGGGTCAACGGCCGGGAAGTGATCAACTTCTGCGCCAACAACTATCTCGGACTGGCGAATCACCCCGAGATCGTGGCGGCGGCTGAAACCGGCCTGAAAAACTACGGCTTCGGCCTCGCGTCGGTGCGCTTTATCTGTGGGACCCAGGAACTGCACAAGACACTCGAACGCGAGATCGCTCAGTTCTTCGGCAAAGACGATGCCCTGCTCTATTCTTCGTGTTTCGATGCCAACGGCGGCTTGTTCGAGGCGCTCTTGGGCGACGAAGATGCGGTGATCAGCGACGAATTGAACCACGCCAGCATCATCGACGGCATTCGATTGAGCAAAGCTCGACGATTCCGGTACAAACACAGCGACATGCTCGACCTGGAGCGGTGCCTGGTCGAAGCCCAGGACGCTCGTTTTCGTCTCATTGCGACCGATAGCGTCTTTTCGATGGACGGCGATTACGCCAAATTGCCCGAGATCTGCGAATTGGCGGACCGGCACGACGCGTTGGTCATGATCGACGACTGCCACGCGACGGGATTCGTCGGCGAGAAAGGTCGCGGAGCGGCTGAGCAAATGGGTGTGCTTAGTCGGATTGACATCATCACGACCACGTTGGGCAAAACGCTCGGTGGAGGTAGCGGAGGGGTCACGATCGGACGTGCGGAGGTGATTGATTGGTTACGCAATCGATCTCGGCCCTATTTGTTTTCGAATTCCTTACCACCGCCCCTGGTGTCAGCGGCTCGGAAGGCACTGGAATTGATCGGTACTGCCGGCGAGCTTCGGCAGCGGCTGCATGCTAATGCGAAACGGATGCGAGCCGCTTTTGAATCGGCCGGCTTCACCATCAAACCGGGCGAACACCCGATCATTCCAGTCATGTTGTTCGATGCGGCGTTGGCGACCCGGATGGCCGATCGCCTCTTGGAAAAAGGCGTTTACGTCGTCGGCTTCAGCTATCCCGTGGTGCCGCAAGGCCAAGCGCGGATACGTCTGCAAGTGTCGGCGGCGCATACCGACGCCCACATCGAGCAGACTCTTGCCGCATTCGCCGACGTGGGGCGAGAGTTGGGGGTGATCCGATGACCGCCGCGGCTGCTTGTCAACATCGTCGCGCGCCGGTGCCCCCGATAAAATAGATAGAGCACTCCTGCCCGAATTTCTGAGAGTTGGCCCATGATGCGTGCGTTGTTGGTGGCGATCATCGCCGGCGTGGGCGTTGACAGCTCCATGTTGCGTGGTGAAACGCCCCCCCTGAAACCCAAGGTGGGCGATCACTGGGCTTTCCGGGCCCCGACGCGCCCGCCGCTGCCAGCTGTCCGTGATCGCGCCTGGTGCCGAAACCCCATCGACTTTTTCGTCCTGTCCCGCTTGGAGAGAGAGGGTTGGCATCCTTCGCCCGAAGCCGATCGAGTCACTTTGATACGTCGCTTGTACTTAGATTTGATCGGTCTGCCGCCGACGCCCGAACAAGTCGATGCCCTCCGGTCGGATCCCAGCCCCCGGTGGTACGAAAATCTGGTCGAACAGTTGCTCGCTTCGCCACATTACGGCGAACGCTGGGGGCGACATTGGCTGGATGCCGCCCGTTACGCGGACACCGATGGCTACGAGAAAGACAAGCTTCGCAAGATCTTTTTCTACCGGGATTGGGTCATTCAAGCGTTCAATCGTGATCTGCCTTACGATCAGTTCATCATCGAGCAACTTGCCGGCGATCTGCTGCCGAACCCCACTCAAGATCAGATCGTTGCCACGGGTTTCCTGCGAAATTCCATGCTCAATGAAGAGGGGGGCGTTGACCCGGAGCAATTTCGGATGGATGCCATGTTCGATCGCATGGACGCGATCGGCAAGAGCATCCTCGGGTTGACGATTCAATGCTGCCAATGCCACAGCCACAAATACGACCCGATGACACAGGAGGAGTATTATCGACTGTTTGCCTATCTGAACAATGACCACGAAGGCAGCCGAATCGTTTACACCCCCGAAGAACTGAAACTCGTGGAGACGCTGCGAGCGAAGATCCGAAAAGTTGAGCAAACGCTGCGCGAGGGCACCCCCAACTTGGATGAAATGCTAGCGGCGTGGGAGAATCAAATCCGTGACCATCATCCGCCTTGGGAAGTGTTGACTCTGCACAACGCCGGAGACAACGGACAACGGTACTTTTCGCGGGGTGACGGATCGTTGCTCGCTCAAGGATATGCTCCCACGAAGCACACCCCGACGTTCACAGCGGAAACAGCGCGGCGCACCGTCCGCTCATTTCGACTGGAAGTACTGACCGACCCGGACCTGCCGGCGGGGGGACCCGGGAGATCAATGAAAGGCCTCTTCGGTTTGACCGAATTCCGAGTGACGGCGGCTGATCTTCGCGATTCGGACAAGAAAGTCACCGTGAAATTTGTCCGGGCGACAGCGGATTATGGCAATCCGGAGATGGAACTGGAACCGATTTTCGATGACCGTTCCAATCGACGACGAGTGACCGGCCCCATCGAATATGCGATCGACGGGAAAGACGAAACGGCCTGGGGAATCGATGCCGGGCCGGGGCGGCGGAACGTCGATCGGAAGGCGGTGTTTGTCGCGGATCAACCGATCTCGTTCCCCAACGGAATCAAGTTGACCTTCTACCTGGTGCAAAACCATGGGGGATGGAACAGCGACGATAACCAGAACATGAATCTGGGCCGCTTCCGCATTTCCGTGACCGATGTCGAGGCGGAGGCAGATCCCGTTCCGCGACGAGTACGGGAGATCTTGAAGGTTCCACGCGATCAGCGGACGGCGGCTCAACAAGAGGAGGTGTTCTCCTACTTCCGTACCACCGTGCCGGAGTGGAAGGAAGCGAACGAAACCATCGAAGACCTATGGCGTGCCTGGCCCCAGGGCGACACGACATTAACGCTGAACCAACGGGCCGAGCCGCGGATGACTCACTTGCTCAATCGCGGCGACTTTCTCAAGCCAGGCCCCAAGGTCGAGGCAGGCGTGCCGGTGTTTCTGCATCCATTGCCCGACCCGAAGGGACCAGCGAATCGGTTGAGCCTGGCCCGGTGGTTGGTTGACCGACGATCACCGACGACGGCGCGGGTGTTCGTCAATCGAGTCTGGCAGGTGTATTTCGGTGAAGGGTTGGTTTCCACCCCGGAAGATTTCGGCGTCCAAAGCCAGCCGCCTTCCCACCCCGAGCTTCTCGATTGGCTGGCGTGCGAATTCATGGAACCTCGTTTCGGTCAGCCTTGGGGCATCAAAGATTTGCATCGGCTGATCGTGAA
>CAKZUU010000192.1 GCA_937922175.1 uncultured Gemmataceae bacterium | reverse complement strand
GAGGATCTGCGCTCGCCTTGTACCGAGGAAATCGCTGTTTTTCGGGCCTTCGCTCAAGCCGTGGCCGAGGGGAAAAACGGTTTCGTCGTGTTGGACACGGCCCCCACCGGACATACCATCCTGCTGCTCGACGCCGCCTTGGCCTATCATCGTGAAGTGACTCGGCAGGCCAGTGGAATGCCCGAAGCGGTCGAGAACCTTCTTCCTCGGCTGCGGGATCCAAACTACACACGGGTGCTGATCGTCACGCTTCCCGAGGCCACCCCTGTTCACGAAGCGATGGACTTGCAGCACGATCTCGTTCGCGCCGGCATCCACCCGTTCGCATGGGTCATAAACCAGTCTCTCACCTCGCTCGCAGTGTCGGATCCTGTCCTGCAAGCGCGACAATCGAGAGAGGCTCGGTACATTCGTGAGGTGACCGAGCAACCCGGATCGCGTGTTGCGTTGGTACCGTGGCAACTCGATCCGCCCGTGGGGGTTGATCGGCTCAAGAAACTCTTAGGCAACGAGCGGACACTGCCCCTCGCCGCTCCGAGAAATGTTGAGGACAAGTGGCTCGCGACGGAACGAGGGAACCACCTAGTGGCCAATCTTGGCCGACCAACACCGTGATCCCGCGAGCGATTCACGTCGTGCCGGAAGTTGACGAGGATCGCCCCAGGCGGGATTTGATGCCCTTTGACAGATTTGATGCAGTCGAGATGGGGTTTATTGCTGATCCCTTAGTTGCCGCCGACCACCAACGTTTCGCTCGGACCAAGCTGTTTGAAAGGGGAAGATCCCCAATGAGATCGAATTGGTGGTTGATGAGCCTCCTAACACCGGGAGGTCTCATTGAACAGGAGTTCAAAGGTCAACCGGCCTACCTCGCCGCCTTGAGAGAACATTCATGAGCAATGATTCGTCGGAGATGTTGCCTACCTCGAAGCGGCTCAATTTTTTTGAACGTTACCTGACACTTTGGGTGGGTATTTGCATGGTTGCCGGCGTCTTGCTTGGGCGTTGGGCACCCAATTCGATCGAATCGCTCCGCGGAAGGGAGTTCGGCGTGGGCAGCCAAATTAACGCTCCCATTGCCGTTTTGATTTGGCTGATGATCGTCCCCATGATGATGAAAATTGACTTTACATCACTCATCGGCGTCACACGCCGACCTCGCGGTTTGTTGGTGACCTTGTTTGTTAATTGGTTGGTGAAACCCTTCAGTATGTTCATTCTGGGATGGCTTTTCTTCCAAGGGTTGTTTCTTCCGCTGATCGGGGAGGAATTGGCGCGGCAATATACTGCCGGGGTTGTGATCTTAGCGGCAGCGCCTTGCACCGCGATGGTGTTTGTCTGGAGTTATCTGACCGACGGCGATCCGGCCTACACACTGGTGCAGGTGGCTGTCAACGATCTGATCATGCTCGTGTTGTACGCTCCGATCGTCGGCTTGCTGGTCGGGGTATCCGGATTGGCAGTTCCCTTTCACGTTCTCCTGACGGCAGTGGCCGTGTTTATCGTCGTTCCCCTCGTGACCGGCGTCTTGATCCGAACGGTGGTGATTCGCAGTCGTGGGCGGGGATGGTTTGAGCAGTCATTTCTCCCTCGCTTGCAGCCGGTGGCGGTGATGGCGCTGTTGGCCACCTTGGTGCTGATCTTCGCTTTCCAGGCGGACAATATTCTGAACCACCCCCTTCACGTCGTCCTGATCGCGGTGCCGATCCTCATTCAGGTGTACTTCAACTCGTCCCTGACGTATGGCTTGATGTGGCTGCTGAGGATACCGCACAACGTGGCGGCGCCCGGAGCGTTGATCGGAGCCAGCAACTTCTTTGAATTAGCCGTCGCGACAGCGATCGCCCTGTACGGACCAGGCTCCGGCGCGGCTTTGGCCATTGTGGTGGGCGTGCTCGTGGAGGTACCGGTCATGTTGTCTGTCTGTTCGGTCTGCATCCGCACCCGTCGCTGGTTTGCGACCGCCATCGGATGACCGCGACGTCTGGAACCATTCAACGTCCGTCGCCGACCCGGACATTGACAATTGACGAAACCAATGGTCTCGACCGACGAACGTCCCCTTGCTCCGCCGACCAAACTTAATTCCCCCCCCAACTCGCCTCACACACGGTCGAGACCAGCAGCGATGATCGTCCAGCCGGCCCGAGTTGGATTCGCTCATCAGCCGATCGTGGCGACGGCTGTCACTTCGCTAAAATGTCTCTATGATCTACCTCGACAACGCCGCGACGAGCTTCCCCAAGCCCGAATCGGTCTATCAAACGTTGGACCGCTTTGCCCGGACGAGTCTGGCCAATCCGGGCCGTACAAGTCATCGCATGGCCTTAACCGCCGAGCACGTCCTCAAAGATGCCCGGCATCGCTTTAATCAATTTTTTCACGGGGAGGGGCCGGAGGGCTTTGTCTTCACCCTCAATGGAACGGATGGGCTGAACGCGGCGATCAAGGGCGTCCTGCGTGCCGGCGATCACGTCGTCACCACCAATCTGGAACATAACAGTGTGAGCCGTCCCCTCCGGCGGTTGGAGAAAGAGGGTGTGATCTCTCTGACGCGCATT
>CAKZUU010000191.1 GCA_937922175.1 uncultured Gemmataceae bacterium | reverse complement strand
GACGGCCGCAAGCGCTCGTGTGGGCGGCGTGCACCAGATGGGGCCCGAGAAGCCCTGCTTGACCAGGTTGGGCAAGTTGCCGCAATGGTCGATATGCGCGTGACTGAGCAGCACGCCATCGACGTCTCGGGGACGGAAGGGGAAATGTCGGTTCCGCTGGTACGACTCACGTCGAGGCCCTTGGAAAAGTCCACAATCGAGCAACACGATTTTTCCCCGAGCGTCGAGCCGATGCATCGAACCCGTCACGGTACGAACGGCACCCAAGAACGTGAGTTTCGGGGCGTCTACCATTCGAGATTTGCCTTCCGCCATGAATCTCGCCTTCCGAAGCGACCTGTTGGAAACGCGCGGGAGACCCGAAAGGACTGGGACGATTCATGTTTTTCGCTGAATCCGATAGAGCGTCCCTTTGAACCGCTCTCCACCGGGAATGCCGACGCGCATGAGTTCCGTCTGATATTGGAAACCTCGCTGTCCCAATCTCTCGCGAAACATCGCCGCCGGGGGCCGATCCTGGTCGGTCAGCCAGCATTCTCCCGTGGGGGTGAGGAGACGGTGGAGCAGCGTCAAGAGGGGGTCGATGGACCGATGCTCGTAGCAGACGTCGGAGGCGATGATGAGCGGAAACGATCGATGCGGGGGCGGGTCGCGCCAATCCAACAACATGGTCTCAAAGGTTTTGAATCCGTTCAGACGAGCATTGGCGGCGGCGAAGCGAAGCGCGTTGGGGTCATAATCGCTGAAGACGACGGTCATTCCCTGTGCCAAGGCCGCGATTCCTCCCAATCCTAAGCCGCACCCGATTTCCAAAACGACCAGGCCCTTCGGCCAATTGTGACGGAGGATCGCCTTGGCCAACATCCGGGCACAAGGCCAAAGGTCGGCCCAATACGGCATGTATTCGTCGACGCGGAAAGCATCGGCTACGCCCGGGTAGTCCAGTAGTAGATCCGACGAGCTGGGCCGATCGATGCGGAACCGACGTCCCTCGACGATAACGACCTCACGCACGACGTCGCCCCAGGCGGAGTCGGGGATTTCCGGAGAGCGAGGCGTCACGGCTTCAACTCCGCGTTCGTTCGACAACCGATCCGAACTGCCGCTCTGATTAAAGCAAGCGAACGCATTTGAGCAACTCGGCGAGGTCAAGAGGTTTCGCGGCCGGGCACAGGCAGACCGCCGCCGGCGATCCGAGACTGTCGAGAATTAATTGATGCTCGTTCGGAGTCTGGAACCCCTGCTCGCAGGGGATGTGGCCGGTAATGAGCAGGTCCGCATCCACCTGTTCGAGAAAGGCTCGAGCATTCGCGGATGAGACGTCGCGCCCCCAACAGAGAGCATAAACCACGCCGCCCGGCTGCACATCGTCCGGAGTCAGTTCCGATTGATTCAGCCGCCGCCAATCGCAGGCGTCGCGATCACGCGGGGTCGGCAAAGTGTGGGAGACGAAGACGCGATTGGGCAGTCGCACCGCGAGGGGCAAGGCCCGCCAAAGATCGAGATAGGCGGCGTAGATCTCCGTGCTGGCCGATCCATACGCAAAACGGACACCATCGAGAAAACTCGCATTGAGATCGAGGTCGGCCTTGGCAATTGGTCGATTGGTCCACTGAGCCAACTCATGATTGCCGGGCAGGTAATGAACACGATGGGGAAACCGGCACTTGAGGGCAGCCCAAAGATCAACGGCCTGATGAGACTTGTCGGAGCCGTCAGGGTAGTGGAACGTCCCGTGAATCAACTCTTGAACCACGAGATGACGTCGTGGATGACGATCGAGCAGGGCTTGGTTGAGCGCCAAGGCGAAATTCGCCATGTTGCCGTGCAGATCTCCGAGGATCATCACGTCGTCGGCATCGCGCAGATGAACGACCTGGCCCAGCCGACCGGCAGTCGCCCGAGTGAGGATGGCGGCTTGGCGAAGATAAGTCAGCAGGCGCTGTGCGTCGGGCATGGTCGGCCTTGCCGCCCTTGAGGCGTTTTCGGAAAATTCTTGCAGGGTTGAGATAAACAGCCATTCGGAGTCGGCAAGCCGAACTTGAGCGAGGTCGATCGCGCGCGCCAGGAACGAACGTCGCTGAGAAGCGAGCGCCGGGTAAAGAGGGAATCATGAGGAACAAGAAGAGAACCAGGCGAACAAGAGGTAGGTAGTCGCGAATGGACTTGGCTCGCAACCTGCGGATCGATAGCGTCTCGCGATTATTCCCGACCCCGCCGCATCAGATCACCCCGGATCGTCCAGTATCGGAGGCGATCGAGCGGATGCGGGAGCACAAGGTCGGTTGTCTGGTGGTCGTGGATAAAGAGGGCCAGCTGAAGGGAATTTTGACCGAGCGGGACTTGGCGCGTCGGATTTTCGCGGTGAGCCGACCTCTGACGACTCCCGTGGCCGAGTGCATGACTCCGGACCCGGTGACGGTATCTTCGAAGGAGTCGATTCGATCGGCGATCGAGCGGATGGAGCGAGGCGGTTACCGACACTTGCCGGTGCTGGACGAACGTCAACGCCTGGTCGGGATCCTGTCGATCAAGCGGATTGTGCATTATCTCGTCGAGCATTTTCCCGGAACGGTGTATTGCCAGCCCCCGCATCCCCGAGCGGTACCGCCTCGCCGCGAAGGAGCGTAACGAGTTGAGGTCGATCCGTTGGTCAACAACCAGCGATGCAAGACAGCTGGTTTCCCGCGGAAGTTGCAGCGGATCTCCCTCTCGTCATCGGCTCCAGCGCCCCGGGTCGCGTCGTGGAGGTCGCCCGCGCCCTGCCGTCCTTGTTTCTTGCCTGAGTGGATGGCCATCGTTCGGCGTGGCCAACCTGGGGATCTCCTGTGAGCCAGACCGCCCACCCCGCCACCAACGTTTCCCCGCCGCTCCAAGCATTGGAGTCGGCCACCGTTCGCTTGTCCGGCGATTCCGGCGACGGGATGCAACTGGCCGGCATGCAATTGGCCCGACTTTCCGCCCGCATGGGAAACGCCGTCTCCTCTTGGCCCGATTATCCGGCCGAAATCCGCGCCCCCGCAGGAACTCTGGCCGGCGTCTCCGGCTTCCAAGTCCACTTCTCCAGTCAACTTGTCACCAACCCCGGCGACCGGCTCGACGCCCTCCTCGTAATGAATCCTGCCGCCTTACAGGCCCATGCCAAAGATCTCTCCCCCGGTAGCGTGCTCATCGCCAATTCCGATGCCTTTACCCCCGACGAATGGCGCAAAGCCGGTTACGAATCCAACCCCCTGGAGGATAGTTCCCTCGCATCGTTCCGATTATTCCCGGTGCCCATCGACACCCGCACCCGAGAGGCCGTCGCCAAGGTCAGCTTGACCCCCCGAGAGGTTGCTCGCTGTCGCAATTTCTTCGCCTTGGGTTTGGTCTGCTGGTTGTTCGACCGCAACCTGGAACCCGTCTCGCTTTGGATCGAGCAACGCTTCAACACGAATGTCGCCCTGGCCGAGGGAAATCGCCGAGCCCTCAAAGCGGGTTACAAATTCGCCGAACAAGCCGGTTGGCCCGTGCGCTTCAGCGTCGGCAAGGCTCAACTACCACCCGGAAAATATCGGCATCTCGGCGGAGCGGAAGCCCTCACCCTGGGTCTGCGGACGGCGGCGCGCCAGGCGGGCAAGCCGATGGTCTTCGTCGGGACCCCCATGACCCCGGCCAGCGAACTGCTCCAACGCCTCGTCGAATCCCCCAGCCCCGATTGCCGCATGATCCAAGCAGAAGACGAGAGCGCCGCGTCATCGATGGCGTTGGGGGCGGCCTTCGGGGGTGCCGTCGCTGCCACCGCGACCAGCGGGCCGGGGCTGACCTTGATGTCCGAAGTCGTCGGGCTGGCCGTCATGACCGAATTGCCTCTGGTCGTCATCGATGTGCAACGGGGGGGCCCCTGCATCGGCTTGCCCACCAAAACCGAACAAAGCGATTTGCTCCTGGCGCTGTGGGGTCGCAATGGCGAGGCGTCCCTTCCCGTTTTGGCCCCCTGTTCTCCCAGCGATGGCTTCGCCCTGGCTGTCGAAGCGGTTCGCCTCGCCTGCAAATTCATGACACCCGTGGTGATCCTGACCGACGTCCTTTTGCTCGCGGGATATGAGCCATGGCGCGTCCCGTCTCGTGAGGAATTGCCAGCGACCGAGTTCGATGCGGCCGCGGGAGACCAACCGTTTCTTCCGTACGCCCGGAATCGTTGGGGCGCTCGTCCCTGGGCCTGTCCAGGGACTCCGGGTTGCGAACATCGCGTCGGCGGGCTGGAAAAGGAAGTCAGCGGTGCCGTGAGCTACGATCCGCTCAATCACGAGCAAATGGTCAGTTGGCGAGCCGCGAAAATCCAACGGATCGCCGATGACATTCCCGAGTTGACCGTCAACGGATCCGACCGAGGAGATCTGTTGGTCATAGGTTGGGGAAGCACGTTCGGAGCCATCGCCGCTGCCGTTCATCGGGCCCAGCGGCGCGGGTTGGCGGTAGCGCACGCCCATCTGCGGTATCTCAACCCGTTACCGGCGAACACCGGCGACGTTCTCCGCCGGTTCTCTCGCATCCTCGTCCCGGAAATGAATCGGGGGCAGATGCTGTCGTTGTTGCGGTCGCGCTTTCCGATTCACGCCGACGGATTGTGGAAGACGCAAGGTCGGCCG
>CAKZUU010000190.1 GCA_937922175.1 uncultured Gemmataceae bacterium | reverse complement strand
CGAGGCTACCGATGGCCAGCACGACAGGTGTCGTTACGTGGATGATCCAACCGAGGGGGGACGGGCACCTCATGATGGCTCCTACCCGGCATGACATCCGGTTAACTGGATCTTGGAAAGGAATTGAGTCTCGGTCAACGTTGGTCATATCGACGGTCCGGTGTCGACAGCTTTAACAAGTTTCCGGAATATTCCAAGACGACGTCTTCTGCTAATTTTGCGGGAAGGCGCCGAATATCTTTGGTCAACCGCCCCAACGCCAAAGGGCGTCGATTCGCTCTTTCCGCTAAAAACCTCAAGCCTGCTGCTATCCGTAACCGAAGCTGATTGACAGAAAAGAGGGAAACTTCCGGCGTCACGCCGATGGAGCGGTCCGCCGGTCCACCCAAATTGGAGCGAAAGACATGAGAAGATCGCGTTCTCTCGTGGGGGCTCTCCTGGTTAGTGGCTGGTGGGCCGGCTCGGTCGTCGCCCAGGTTCCGGCACCCACGGCGTCGGCCGGGACGGCAGGAGCGGCGGAGGCGGCCAAACCCGGCTTCTGCGAACGGATCGAAAAAGGAATTGACCGAAAACGGCGAAAACTCTGCCAGACCCCTCTGGGAAACATGTTGAATTCCATCTCCCGGCCCTTCAACACGTTCACGGGTGGCATCATTCCGAATTTCTGTCCCGGCAAGCCAAGTGAGGAAGACTTGAAAAAGCCGGGGGCTGAGGGGGCCGCTGCGCAAGCAGCAAAGGATGCCGCCGAGGCCCAAGCTCGCCGAAAAGCCGTTCGCCTGATGGGTACCTTCGACTGCCATTGGTATCCGGAGGTCGAGGCCGGTCTGGTGGCGGCCCTGCGAACGGATCGGGCCGAGTGCGTGCGTCTGGAAGCTGCCATCGCCTTGAACCGAGGTTGTTGCTGCACCCGCGCCATCGTCGAAGCTCTGGAAGAGACGGTCGCCGGCACCGACAAATTAGGACCGAGCGAAAATTCACCTCGCGTCCAGGCCGTTGCCATGATGGCGTTGGAACGCTGCCTGACCTGCCCCGAGGCCGTCGAAATCATGGAAGCCCCTCCGGCGGACGACAAGGACCAAGAACGTCCGACCGAGGAAATGCCGGCTCCCAGGCCGGTCGAACCGGGCAGCGACAAGCCGAAAACGAGCCGATCCGATTTGCCCACGCCGACCGACCCGACGCCTCCGCAATATGGACCATCGACCAAGCGCGGATCGGGTAAACCGAGTCGGGCTCAACTCGAAAAAGCCTACCGAACGTTGGCGGCGGCCAAGGCCCGAGAAGCTCGGGAAACATCTCGACCCGGCGCTCTTTTGCCAGCCGGCGACCGCAGTCTCGCTGGGCTGGCCCGTTACGCTGTGAATGGCGGGGGTGGATCCTCTTCGCCCGTCACTCGCGTCGGCTACGCTTCGCCACGCCTCGTGACCGAGCCGCAAGTCGCTCCCGTCCGCACCCAAGCGACCGACACCTCGGCCCTGACGTCCGGATCGACTCGTGAGCGTAGCGCGTCCGCTGCGTCTGAACTCCCCGACAGTCTCCGAACCACCCCGACGGTGCGGCTCACGAAGACCCCCAGCCCCTATCGGACGCTGCACGTCGAGAGTCCCGCAGATAAGGTCACCGGTCTGGATCCCAAAGTCTCGGTCTGCCTGGAGACACTGCAAAGTCATGCCGACCCGGAGACCAAGCACGGTGCCGTGCTGGCCTTGGCCGCCCTGGACTGGCATCAGCAACCGGTGGCGATCTCCGCCTTGCTCTACGTGGCGCGTCACGATTCCCACGCCGGCCTGCGAGTCGCCTGCATCCGATCTCTGGCTCGCATGAAGGCAGCGACTCCTGAGGTCATCACGGGATTGCGTCCCCTGATTGTGGATGCCGATGAATGGATCCGCCAAGAGACGATCCAAGCGTTGTCGCTCCTCCAGATGGCTGCGGAGGGACAATAACGATCGTTCGCCACGATCTCTGCCGTCCCCCCTGCGGCGCCCGGGTCGCTCCTCGCCCGGGCGTTTTCTTTTGGTGCTTGCTGCCACCCGGACCAACTCCGATAATCATTCTCGATAAACCACTCCCGATCTGTCTTTTCCCGAGGACCGCACCCATGCGACATTTCCTGGCGATTCCGGCCCTGATCGGCGCATTCTCCGCGATATCCCCCCTCACCTCGGCGGAACCAGCGAACCCCAACGCCGAATCTCCTTTGAAATGGACGAAAATCGTCCTCGATCGTCGCTTCCAATCCGAAGGCGTGGCCATCGCCGATATCAACAAAGACGGACGGATGGACGTCATCAACGGCGAGTTGTGGTACGAGGTTTCCGAATGGAAGCCCTCCCCCGAACGCCTCACCATCCATCGGTTTCGCGCCGGCAAAGATGATTACACTCGAGGCGAGCAGAACGTCTACAGCCAGAGTTTTTGCGTTTGGGTGGACGACTTCAACAAAGATGGTTGGCCCGATGTCATCGTCGTGGACTTCCCGGGCGCACCGGTCTGCTGGTATGAGAACCCGCAAGGCCGATCAGGGTTGTGGAAAAAGCACGAGATTTGGCACTCCGCCTGTAACGAATCGCCGCAATACGGCGATTTGTTCGGTACGGGGAAGCGCGTCCTCGTCATGGGGTGGCAACCGCGAGGCAAAGAGAACGAAGGGCAAATGGCATGGTTCGAGCCGGGCGAGGATCCCACCAAGCCTTGGATCATGCACCCCATCAGCCAACCGAGTACTCCTCCCAGCAAGATCATCCCCGGCACACACCGATTCGCCCACGGGTTGGGACTCGGCGATGTCAATGGCGACGGAAGGTTGGATGTCCTCATTCCCCAAGGCTGGTGGGAGCAACCCGAGAAAGTTGGCGACACGCCGTGGCCGTGGCACCCAGCCAACTTGGGCGACGCTTGTGCCGACATGTTCGCTTACGACCTCGACGCGAATGGCAAAGCCGACATCATCAGCAGTTCGGCCCACAAATACGGTATTTGGAGTTTTCGCCAACGAGCAAGCGGCGAATTCCTCAAAGTCGATTTATTCCCCGAACTCGTCTCCGAGACGCACGCCCTTCACTGTTTGGACCTGGACGGAGATGGATTGAAAGATTTGATCACGGGCAAGCGATTCTGGTCTCACGGTTATAGCGAACCCGGTTCCCGTGGACCTGCCATGCTCTATTGGTTTCGGGCCAAGAAAGCGAGTGATGGCACCATCAGCTTTACGCCCTTCCCCATCGACAATGACTCTGGAGTCGGCACGCAATTCACCGTGGCCGATGTCAACGGTGATGGCAAGCTCGACATCATTGTCGCCAACAAGAAAGGCACCTTCGTCCACCTCCAGCAATGATTCGCCGTTGACTCGACGAACGGTAGGCGACGAGGACTTGCAAATCCTCGTCGCCGCTTCCTTCCTTTTGCGTCTCATTGGGCTCGAAGCCACCCGATTCTTCCCTCTTCGTCCGGCGACGACGAGAACCAGCCTGCATCGGCAGGAGGAGTATGGCGCGATCGAACCGCGCCGACGATTTCCTGCGGGCGACAGCTGATTTCAGCTGTGAATCGTTGGCTTTCTTAGTTCCGATAACGACGCGGGAATTGCTAGGAAAGGGAGATTCGGAGCCGTTTGAACGCAAGCAAAGACGAAACAATCAGTTGCGACGTTGGAGATGCGGGTGCTGATCCGCTTGTGACGCTTCTTCGGTTCGTGCCAACAGCGGTGCTATCCCCGGGAGGGGGTTTTCCGGGGGTGCCGGGGGATGGAATGGGAAATCGTAGTTTAGAATAGCGGTGGGATCGTTTTTCGTCTCGCTCAATGGAGGGTAGCGACATGTTGGTCCTCAGCCGCAAGCTGGGCGAAAAGATTTACATCGGTGAAAACATCTGCATCACCGTTGTGGACATTGACCGCGGCAAAATTCGGTTGGGAATCGAAGCACCGCGCGACGTGCCGATCTACCGGCAAGAGCTGCTGCCCTTGAACAACCAGCAGCAGCAACCTCCGAAGACTGACGCATCGGTCACTCTTTCCTAGCGATTCATGGTGCCAAACGCTAGGTCCGAGACGAAAACGCTCCCCCGGATCCGAAGTGTAAAACCCGGCGCCTCGCACCTGGATGGGCAGCGATGATTCGGTAGGTGCCCCTCACGAAGGACGATCCGATCCGACGTCTTCGAGGCAACCCTTTTCAAACTTACCGTCGACCAAAGGCGAAGGGGCGGCATGATACGAGCCGCCCTTTCGTCTTTTTTCGACGCTTGCCGAAGAAACCGCGATCTTGGAGGTTTTGGTCAAGCGTTCGCCGACTTGCTAAAATGCAGGGTCGTCATCTCCGCGAGGAATTTTCACATGCTGCCGGAGGTCCCCCCTGGGGTCAGTTTGGATGACCCCGTGCTGTACATCAATCGCGAGCTGAGTTGGTTGGAATTTAATCGACGAGTTCTGGAAGAAGCACGCGATCCCACCGTGCCATGGCTCGAACGGTTGAAGTTCCTGGCTATCTTCTCGTCCAACCTCGACGAGTTTTTCATGGTCCGAGTCGGCGGACTGAAGCAAAAGGTTCAGGCCGGAGTGATGCGCGGCTCCGGCGCGGACCGCCTGCCGCCAGCCGAGCAACTGGCCAGGATCAATCAAACGGTCCGGCAAATGGTCGAGGAACAATATCGCTGTCTTTCCGAGGAGGTGCTACCCTTTCTCGAATCCGAGGGGATCTTTGTCCGTCAGACCAGCGATCTGACTCCCGGCGAACGACAACATTTGGCAGAGGCGTTCCGACGGGATATCTTC
>CAKZUU010000189.1 GCA_937922175.1 uncultured Gemmataceae bacterium | reverse complement strand
GACGAAGTGCGCAAACTCGGTGCCGAACTCGGATTGCCCGAATCCTTGGTGTGGCGGCATCCATTCCCCGGCCCCGGCCTCGCGGTGCGTTGCTTGGGCGAGGTCACCGAAGAACGCTTACACATGCTCCGCCAAGCCGATGCCATCTTCCTGGAAGAGCTGAAATCGTCCGGCTGGTATCGAAAAACATCGCAGGCATTCGCCGTTCTTCTCCCCGTTCAATCCGTGGGTGTCATGGGCGACGAGAGGACATATCAATCGTGCGTGGCCCTCAGGTGCGTCCAAAGCGACGACTTCATGACGGCGGATTGGTCGCACTTACCCCACGATTTGCTGGCCCGAGTGGCCACCCGAATCATCAACGAAGTGCCAGGAATCAATCGCGTTGTCTATGACATCAGTAGCAAGCCACCCGCCACCATCGAATGGGAATGAGGTCACGTCATGCGATTCACGAAAATGCAGGGGCTGGGCAACGATTACATCTACCTGGACTGCGTGCGTGGTCCCATGCCCCGCGATCCCGCCGCCCTTGCTCGGCTGATGAGCGATCGACATTTCGGCATCGGCGCGGATGGACTCATCTTGATTTGTCCCTCCAGTAAAGCCGATGCCCGAATGCGCATGTTCAACGCCGACGGCAGCGAGTCGGAAATGTGCGGTAACGGATTGCGCTGCGTCGCCAAATTCGTGCACGATCATGGCATCGCCGTCAAACCGAAGCTGACGATCGAAACGGGACGGGGCGTTTTGTCCGTGGATCTGGAAATCCACCAGGGCAAGGTGGAACGCGCCACGGTGGACATGGGGGAGCCCATCCTGCAAGCCTCGGATATCCCCACCACCTTACCTGGGAATCCCCCCCTCGACGTGCCGGTGGTTGTCGATGGAGCTGTTTGGAATTTCACTTGTGTCTCGATGGGCAATCCGCACGCTGTCGCTTTCGTCCCCCAGTTGAGCGACGAGATGGTACAGGGCGTCGGCCCGAAAGTGGAACGACATCTGGCGTTTCCCCGCCGGACCAATGTCGAGTTTCTGCAAGTGCTCGGCCCCAATGAGGCCCGAATGCGCGTCTGGGAGCGAGGCAGCGGCGAGACGCTGGCATGTGGCACGGGGGCCTGTGCCAGCGTGGTGGCCGGTACCTTGACCGGACGATTGAACCGCCGCGCCACCATTCATCTGCTCGGCGGCGATTTGCTCGTCGAATGGAGCGACAAGGACAATCATGTCTATATGACGGGACCGGCCGTCGAAGTGTTTACGGGCGATTGGCCCGGAGAATGATCTGAGGTTCCGTCGTCCCGCCGGAGATTATCTCAATTTCCGGCGGAACTCCAGCGCCCAATCGTGTCGGCCCCGTCGCTCGAAAAAATCGGCGAGCTTTTGTAAGGAGGGCTGATGCTTCGGCGAGACTTGAAGTGCCTGCTGCAAGAACCAAATCCCCGTTTCCTCGGCGTCGGCACGTCCGGCCTGCAAATAGAGTCCGCCAAGTTCGCCCAGTAAATCCGCATCCTTGGGTCGCATCTGCAATTCTGCGAGCAATTTCTGCATTCGCTCGTGGCGCGCCGCTAAAGCTTCGTGCTTCGCCTTCTGTCGCTGGACTTCCTCGTCACGCCCCAATTGCTGCAAACATTGCATTAAATTGTAACTGGCGTAGGGGTCGGACGGATCCAACTCACAAGCCCGAGTCAGGAACAGCAACGCCTCTGCGGTCCTCCCCTGATTCAACAACATCATTCCCAGTTCGCGCTGAGCTTCGGCCTGATCCGGTTGAATCGCCAAAGCCTGAGTAAGCAGTGCACGTGCCGTCTCCGGTTCGCCCAGGGCATATTTGCATTGAGCCAATCCGACCATCGCTGCGACATGTGACGGTCGATGAGCGAGCAAGGCGGTGAAATGCTCGGCAGCTTCGCTGTGAGCATTCTTTTTGATGAGCAGAAGTCCCAATCGCCGTCGGGCCTCCTCGTCATTGGGATTGAGAGCAACGGCTCGGCGAAAATCGGCGATGGCGGCATCTTCTTGATAACCGCCCATCTGTTGCAACGCCAGACCCCGCCAAAGATAAGGGCGGGAATCGTGACTCTCCTCCTTCAGCCATTCGTCGAGCAACGCTCGGGCCTTGTCGATGCGATAGTGAGCCAAGGCAGCGACCGCCAAGGCTTCGAGAATCAAAATGCGATTCGTTGAATCGCGTAAGGCCCGCTCATACAGCGCCCGCTCGACGAGTTCCGAAGCCTGGCCGAGCTGGACGGCATTGAGCAGTTGTTCGAGATCGATCTCCGGATGATCGCCCAGCCGCTGGCGAGCGATCTCCAGATGGGGTTTCGCCTCGGTCGGGAGCTCGGCGCGACGAAGCATCCGAGCGGCCATGAAGCGTGCGTGACCGTCGTTTCGACGAAAGGCCACCGCGCGGACGGCATGTCGGGCAGCGCGCTCGTGGGCACCAGAGCGTGAGGCCTCTTCAGCACTGCGAAGATGAAACTCGAAGTGATTTCGAGACGATTGACGAAAGGCGCCCCACTCGATTCCCAACACCAGCAAGGCGATGAAAAACAACGCCCAATGGCGCATGAGGTCACCCCCCATGAGGACGCGGGGCTGGGCCATCCGGGCCGGGATCGGCGGTGAATTCCTTGATCAAGGGCGCTCGTTCCAGTCGCGAAGTGTCGGAACGTGGCCGGTCGAACACCGCCGGGCCTTCATCGGTACCCATGAGGTTGGCCCAGGGTTTCCAACCGGGTACGCTCATGCAGACAGCGCGAACGGCCGCCATCAGCGGCATGGCGAGGAAAAGCCCCGCGGTCCCCCACACCAGGTTCCAGAACAGGCAGGCCAACAAAACGGTGGTCGCGTTCAAATCCATACTTCGGCCCATGACCACCGGAACGACGACGTATCCCTCGAACGTGACAACCAACGTGTAGAAAAGGATGATGCTCAACGCTGCCGTCGGGCCAACGAACACGAAGGCGTCTAAAACCGGCGGCACTCCAGCGATAATCGTGCCGATATAGGGGACGTAGCTGAGGATGCCGGCCAGCAAGGCCCAAGTCCATGCCTGACGCAACCCCGCCGCCTGATACACCACTCCCAGGACGATGACCAGCCAGACATTGATGAGCGTCCGCCAAACCAGATACGCCCGAACCGACTTGGCGATCTCCGAAAGAACATCAACGGCTCGGGCTTGCGCCTCCTCACTCGGGCCGAACACTTCGACGATTCGCCGAGTCAGCATGCGCCCCTCGATCAAGAGAAAGAGGACGACAAACATCACCAAGACGAACTGGACCAGCAGGTCCGTGAAATACGCCCCCAATTGACCAAGTAGCCGATTGATGTTCTCGGGTTTGAGCGCGGCCTCGACGGTCTTGAGTAATTGCGACTCTTCGGGGTCTTCCGGAAGAACCTGGTTGATGTTCCCCGGGCTAA
>CAKZUU010000188.1 GCA_937922175.1 uncultured Gemmataceae bacterium | reverse complement strand
TTGGGTGCGGACTCCGTCAACCGAGATTCAGGTGCCGCGGGTCATTCGGCTCCTGGATTACGACAAGGTGCCGAAACAAACGGTCAAGTTTAATCGGCGCAACATCTTCGCTCGCGACAACAACCAGTGTCAATACTGCGGCAAGAGATGCCCCACGAGTGAGTTGAGCTTAGATCATGTGATTCCGCGGAGCCAAGGCGGCCCGACCACCTGGGAAAACATCGTCTGTGCTTGCGTCGAGTGCAACGTAAAGAAGGGCGGTCGGACTCCCCGTCAGGCCAATATGAGCTTGATCCGCAAACCCGAGAAACCGAAGCGAAGCCCCCTGTTGAATCTCAAACTGACCCAGCGAAAGTACATGTCGTGGCAGCAATTCCTCGACAATGTGTACTGGAGCGTCGAACTGAAGTGAGCCGGCGACCGCGGCGGGGGTGACCCGACCGGTTTTATCGAGATTTCCCGGAAAAACGAATTTGCTTGCCGGCTTTTTTTAAGCTAAGGATTGGGTGTCCCGACGGCACGAACAACTGGTGACTGGGCGACGCCAGAGGTTCAGTCGGCGGGACCTTCTCTCGATCGCAGCGGCCGCCGGCAGCGACATCCCGAAGCCGGCGGCTTTGCTTTTTTTCTGCTCTATTCCTCCCGTTACTCCCGCTTGATCGTCAAGAGGTACAAGTGACGAGCCTTGGGCGAGATGTCAAAAATCAGATCCGTGGTCTCGAATTGCCGATAACGCTCGGGGATCCGGTTTTCCTCGTTGTTGGCGGCGGGAAGTTCCGTTAACGGTGTCAGGACAACTTTGTACCGCCCGGGGAAAACTCGGTTGGTGCCCAACGTCTTGAGCGAGAACTTACCAGTGGGCAACGATTCGCCTTCTGCTTCGACGCCGACAAACCCCTCGTAGGATTCAAAAGGAATCAAGCGAATGCGGCATGGGGGAGCGGGTTTGCCGTCCGTGTATCGCAATTCGCCGGAAAATCCGAGGGAGTAGCGGAAATTCGGCTGGCTCCCCCCCCGACACCCGCCTATCAGGGACAGTCCGACGAGGAGCCACGGCAGCCCGCAAGAAACAGCCCTTCTCATATTCCCACTGTTCGCACGACTCAGGGTCTGATCGACCCACGAAGCTCCACGTCCCCGCGAACCAACTCCGTGGAGACGGGTTTCTGTCCGTATATGATGACCGACCCCCGGCAGCAACATCGACGATCGGCAGCGTTTCACCGTGGTCGGAAACCTTGCGCAAATCTGGGGCTGCTCCCTTGAAGCAGAACAGCCTCCGCGTTAGAACGGCTTTCGGTTGTTGGTGCCGGGGCGTCGGTCGCACTCTCTCCGGGAAGTCACGAAGCCTTGGGTCTAAATGCCTGTCCGACGTTAAATGCCGTCGCGTCAGTGCCGATTGACCGCGTGCCGACACCGGCGCCGCCATTCATCGGGGGGGAAGTCAGTATGAGGCGGAAAACACGAAGTTCGCGAGTTGGCAAAGCGACGGCAACGGTGTCGTTATTGCGGGCCGTGGCTGATCCGGATCGACTCAAGATCGTCGAAAGCTTACGACACGGTCCGAAAAATGTGACGCAACTTGCTCAAATTCTCCAATCGGAAATCGTCAACGTTTCCCATCATCTCGGTGTGCTGCGACGCAACAAGATCGTGCAGTTTCAGAAACGCGGTCGGTTTGTGCAATACACGTTGAATCCTGCATTTCATCATGTGTCCGACAAGGGCGACGTGCTGGCGCTTGGTTCGTGCCGTTTGGAAATCCCGAACGGTTGTTGACGTTCGTCGAGCGCCAAGCTCCGAGGTCAGGAGTTGGAATTCGGGCTTCTTGGATGGTCAGAACGCTTCTCGTCGCGAATTGGTCTAGCTTTTTTGTCGACGCCGGCGTTCAATGGGCTGCCTGGGAAGGTACGGCCATGTCACGGACGACTGCCAATGCGATCATCGCTGGGTCTCTCCTCGTTCTCGGTTTGATCGTGGCGGTCGGCCGATGCAGCGGCGAGGTGGCACCTGCTTGGGCGTCGGTGTGTCAACGGTTGTCGCTACGGGATCTACCGGAGACGGTGCGCCCTCTCGTTGAGTTCTTGGTCCTGATTCCTCTAGCCGCCCTGTTGGTTTGCGTGTTTCGGCAGGTCGTCGGCTGGACGACGTTCGGTACATTCAGCCCTGCTTTGCTCGGGCTTGCCTTTCGGCATCCGGAGACCTGGAGGGGCATCCCTCTGTTGCTTGGGTTGTTGGTCATCGGTTGGGCCGGCCGCCAGCTTCTCGAGCCTCTTCGCCTGCTCCACGTGCCGCGGATTTCCGCCTTGCTCAGCGGCTTGGCCGTGGCACTGCTGCTCGCCGTCGTGCAGGGGACGCGATGGGGCGTTCCCGTCGCTGAATTTGTCCACATATTTCCGTTGGTCATCCTCACGGGAATCGTCGAGCGGATGTGGCTGGCGGGAGCCGAAGACGGCCAAGCCTCGTCTGTTCGCACGCTCGGGGCCACCCTCGCCGCGGCGGCGATCATCGGCTGGGTGACCGGACGCATGTCGGTCGTCCATTGGCTCTTGTCGTTTCCAGAGACGTTGGCGGCGATCGTGGCTGGCCAGCTGTTTCTCGGGCGGTACACCGGATGGCGATGGACGGAATGGCTTCGTTTTCGTCCGTTATTTATTTCCCAGACGAAGGTCGGCCCGTTGGAACCGTCCGACCGGCTGCGGGAAACGGCGTTGTTGCCCCCGTCGTGGCGACAGCGCCCCGAGACTTGGCCGACGGATGCTTGTTCGTTTGAACCGGGGGGATTGTGGCTCTTCGCCGATGGCTTACCAGGCTCTGGTCCGCGTCAGAGCGGCGACGAGACATCTTGGTCATGAACCGACGCAACGTGGCGTTGGGGCTGGATCAGAATCCGCCGGCTCGTGTCGCCTGGGCCGACGACAAACGCCGCAGTATGCAGTTGTGCGCCGCATGGGGCATCCCGACGCCGAAACTGATCGCGACCCTCCAACATCCGCGCGAGTTGACATCGCTGGCCGATCGACTGGGCACCGCGGGCGATT
>CAKZUU010000187.1 GCA_937922175.1 uncultured Gemmataceae bacterium | reverse complement strand
GAGGTATTGGGCGTGGGCGACCTCGCTTTTCAGCACAAAGCCCGGGAACGATTGCGGAACTGGATGAACCAGGCCCGGCTGATGGTCGTTGTCAGTCACGACACGGACAGCCTGGTCGATCTTTGTACCACCGGCGTCTGGATGAACCGCGGGCAAGTTCAGCTCGTCGGACCGATTCGCTCGGTCGTCGCCGCTTACACGAGCTTCGCCTCCGGATCGGCTCGCGCTGCTTGAGTCGTCGACGGGCTTTGCCCCCTTAAGGCAGAAACTCGATCACCAGGTGCTGCCCCACCTCGGCGAGGCACTGTTGCAAGCGGGGCACATTATCGGCGGCCACCACCAACGCCGTCGGGCCGAGCCGCTCGCGGATCAATTCCTTGGTCGATGACCACTGAAGTAATCCGTCCGCGATCTCGCTCTCGGCAACCCGGACGACCCAACACGATTGCGCGCGGATTGTCAAGGAATGGTCGGGCGCAGCCAACACCCTTGCTGCCGGGGACAACGGTTGCCCCGCTCGCTGCAACAACCACCGATCCAAGTCGGCGATCGTCCACTCCTGCGAAAGCGCACGTCGCAACGTCGACCGGGTCAAGCGAAAACAACGCCCCTTGGTCCCCGACTCGACCGGATCGGCAAAACGTTGCAACTCGGCCTCGACCAGGAGATCAGACCGCACCACATCAACATGCAATTCCAACCCGTCGTCGCTGAAGGTTAGACATCGCTCGGGAGGATCGAGATAATCGCGGTGCGCCACCAGCCGAATTTGGCGGTAGTCCAATCGGTCCTCCTCCGCGACGAGGCCAAGACGATCGGTCAATTTGACGTCGATCAATCCGCGGCGGAGCGCCTCGTCGAGTTCGGCTGCGGAGGTACACTCGACAATGACGCACTCACGATAGATCAGGACTCGATCACGTTTTTTCGACCACGTCCGAAGCGCGGTCATAACGTTTTCCGGTATTTCGCGGAGGGCGTGGCGCTGCAACACCCGCAACATGTCCTCGCATTCCAACCCCGACTCCAACCCGTGGTAGACCGAATCGGCGTCCAATGTCATCAGGCACGCCGACCCAATCGACTGCCAACGGGCGAAGCGGGATAAATCACTGAGAAGTCGGGGGGCCAGCCCCTGCCGAAGCAGGAGAATCTCGTAATTGGGTTGTACGATCATCGTCGGCAGTTCAGCGAGGCTTTCCTGCTCGGGTCGTCGGCCCCCGGCCAGCCAACGACCAAGATCGGTCAATCGAACCAACCAGTCGTCGTCAGCAGCCGGAGCGACCTGCACGAGCCGCAGCGGAAAGAAGACTCCAAGAAGAAGCTTGGCGGCCCAAGGTTCACCATCTTTATCGTGGCCCCAAAACGGGTGATGTTGGGAAAGCCACTGGCCCACCTCACGCACGCTGAGCCAAACCTCGTCGGGCTGATGAAACATCAGAGCCAACGCCAGGGGATACACCGCTGCAAACGGGTTCGGTCTCTCCCTGGCGGGTTGCCAACCTCGCTCGGGGCACCAGCGGGTAACTTCCAGCAAAGCGCACCATAGTTCCCGAATCAGTTCCGGGAGGGGGACCTGCCAATGGTCCCTCCAGACGCCCGCCTCGGTCGTGCCGTCACGTTCGATTAACAATCCAAGGGCCGTCGCCCAGTCGATCACCCACATCCCCAAATCGGGAGGCTGAATCACGCCGTCCGCAAATGGGGCATTCAAAAGGGGATCTTGCCGCAGCCGCGTGAGCTCCCGTTTGTAGAAGTCACGTCGCTGCGTGAGGCGAAGAGGATTTGTCCCGACGATTTGCCAACTGGCGGCCAATCGAATCGGGAATTCGAGGCCGTCCGCCTCTCGAATTTCTGGACGATTGGGTAAATGCTGCGGGAGTTGGGGCCAATCCAGTTTCAACAGTCGCGCGCGGTGAAGGACCGGTGGAGGCACGAAAAGCCGAGGATCCCAAGCTTCCAGGGTTTCGGCGACCAGGTCGGGTGGCCGCCAGCGCTTGTTCGCTGGCCGCTCAACCGGGAAGAGAAACCCGTAGTTCCACAAAGCACCGAGCGCTTCAAGCCCCGGCGAATCGTCAACGGCGGCGAGGATTTCGATGAAGCTCGACAGTCGCCCGTCCGGGCGGCTGTTCACGGCCAAGACCTGCAAAAGCCGTTGCGCTGCGGTCGGCAAGTCGCGAAGACGTCGGTCCACCAGAGGCGGATTGGCCAAGGCCTGGGCAATTCGATCGCGGAGATCGTCTGCGGGCCAATGACTCCTCGCTCGCAAGAGATGGTCGGCGATGGTCCGCAGGAAGGCCACATCGCAGGCCGCCAACACGTCCTCGAGCCGCTCTTGCCACGGATCAGCACGAAGGGTCGCCATCGTCTCATTCAGGTGAGGAAATCACCCGGGGAGTGTGCCCCATCCGACGCAACTCATCGACGATCGCTTCGACTCGCCCCGGGCGAATCAGCAACACTCGGTCGGAAAGTCGTCCGAGAATGTCCTGGTCCAATTTCCGGCAAGCCCGAATCTCCTCCGCCAAGGGTGTGTCCTCTGTCAGAATCAAGCTGACCCGCCGATGGATTTTAACCGGCAAACGTGATTTTTCCGCAGGGTTCATGATCAAGCTCCGGCTGCCGTCGGCCGGGCGACCGAGGTGAATACCTCGCCGGCGTCTTTGATGATATAGGAGTAACCTTGCTCGGTCAGGAACATCTGCCGATGATGGGCAAAATCCAACTCGCGAGTGTCCCGCGTCACCAGAGTGTAAAAATGAGCGGACTCGCCGCCCACTTTGGGTCGCAAGATCCGACCGAGACGTTGAGCTTCCTCCTGGCGAGATCCAAACGTCCCGGAGACTTGAATCAACACATTCGCATCGGGCAAATCGATGGCGAAATTTCCGACCTTCGACAGGATGAGATGCCGCGTCACCCCTCGTCGGAATTCGTCGTAAAGCCGCTCCCGTTCGTCAGTCGGGGTCGAACCGGTGATGAGCGGCAGGCCGAAGCGCTTTGCTAATCGACGCAATTGCGATAGGTATTGACCAATGATTAAGACTCGGGCTTGAGCGTAGCGCTCCAGGAGTGCCGCGACGACATCTTCCTTCAATGGGTTCTCGCTGGCCAGGCGAAACTTGTGCCGCCACTCGGTGACGGCATACTCCATCCGCAGTTCCTCGGGAAGACTCAGGCGCACTTCACAGCAAGAGGCTTCAGCGATCCAGCCTTTCTGCTCCAACTCGCGCCAGGGCACGTCGTATTTCTTCGGGCCGATCAGACTGAAGACGTCGCCCTCGCGTCCGTCTTCGCGGACCAAAGTGGCGGTCAACCCGAGCCGACGCCGAGCTTGGATTTGGGCGGTCACCCGGAAGACCGGAGCCGGCAGAAGGTGAACCTCGTCATAGATGATCAGTCCCCAATCTCGTTGGTCGAACAATTGAAAATGAGGAAACTCGTCACTTTTCTCGGGTCGATAGGTCAGGATTTGGTAGGTCGCTAAAGTGACGGGGCCGATTTCCTTGCACTCCCCCGTGTATTCTTTCACTTGCTCTTCCGTCAACGTCGTTTTATCGAGCAATTCGCGTTTCCATTGTCTGACGGCCGTGATCCCGGTGGTCAGGATCAATGTGTTCTTTTCGAGACGAGCCATGACCGCCAACCCGACGATCGTCTTCCCCGCTCCGCACGGCAACACGATGACCCCAGAACCGCCCCGCGCTTCGCCACCGGCGTGAAACACCTCGACCGCCTCTCGCTGATAATCGCGGACCTGAAAGGGGAGCCCCGACCGAGTCCGCAAGCGAAGCCCGATCGGCAGGTGCTCGCCGGTGACATAGCCCGCCAGATCCTCGGCGGGGTACCCCACCGCCATCAGAGCCTGTTTGAGCACGCCACGGTGCATCGGCTCGACGACGAAAGCATTCTCATCCAGCCTCGGGCCGAGATACTGTCGGACCTTGGTCTGCCGCGACAATTCCGTGAGGAGGGCCACATCCGAACTGACCAGACGGAGTTTGCCGTTGTGGGCTTCAAGCCGTACTCGGCCATACCGCGAGACCCGCTCGACGATGTCGACACCGAGATTCGACGGCAGGGCAAATTTGCTGTAACGGCGGAGGACGTTCAGGATCTGCTCCGCGGTCATGCCGGCGGCCGCGGCGTTCCACAGCGACAGGTCCGTCATGCGATAAGTGTGGATGTGTTCTGGACTTTTCTCCAACTCGGCGAAGGGAGCTAAGGCGTCGCGCGCCTCGGCATACCGCGGATTATCAACCTCGACCAAAATCGTGCGGTCGCTCTGCACGATCAAGGGTTGTTGAGGATCGTACGCGGGGCGCGAGCCACTTGCTGGAGGCACCTGCATGGCGTTTCAACAGGAGATAACTCTGTTCCGTTCCGAAGGCCAATTCCGGGTATCGGCCAAAACCGCCAGTTTAGTTGGATAGGGCCTTGGCTGCAAGGCGAAAGGCCCAACCGGCACTCGACGCCCTTGGCCGGGGTTGTCCAGCCACGGCAAACGGGGCTCCCAGCTGAATCCCATCACGAATCTCGACGAATGGGTTCGAGACGGCTCTTCAACGTGGATCTCTCGACCTGCGGACGTAAAGCCCGATTTGCCGGGCAGAGGAACAGAAGCTAGATTTGCACGAGCGAAACGACATTTGTTAACACGGTCCACGACTCCCACCGGGCACCGATCGGTTCGCGGCAGAAAGCGGGGCCATGGCTCTTCGCATCGAAGCACAAGTCGAGATCCTCCCGGGATACCGGCTGCTCAGCAAAATTGGCAGCGGTGGTTACGGCGAGGTCTGGAAATGCGAAGCGCCCGGAGGTCTGCTCAAAGCCGTCAAAATCGTCTTCGCGGATCTAGACTCTGACGGTAATCAGCGCACGGAACAGGAATTGAACGCGCTTCGACGAGTCCAAGCTGTTCGTCACCCCTATTTGCTCTCGCTGGAGCGATACGACATTGTCGAAGGCCGGTTGGTCATCGTTACCGAACTGGCCGACGGCAATCTTTGGGATCGTTTCACGGAATTTCGCCGTTACCGTCAGCCCGGCATCCCCCGTGACGACCTGTTGCGCTACATGTACGAGGCGGCAGAAGTGCTGGATTTGATGAACAATCAATATCAACTCCAGCATCTGGACATCAAGCCACAAAACCTTTTCGTCGTCCACGATCACATCAAAGTCGCAGATTTCGGCCTGGTCCGTGATCTGGACGGCATGAAGCGGGCAACGATGACCGGGGGCGCGACGCCGGTCTATGCCGCCCCGGAAACCTTCGAGGGGATCATCACCCCTTACTGCGATCAGTACAGCCTGGCGATCGTCTACCAAGAACTGCTGACCGGGAAGCGACCGTTTTCGGCGACCAACCTTCAGCAACTGATCGCGCAGCATCTGCAAGCCGCCCCCGATTTGTCTCCCTTACCCCCGAATGATCGAATCGCAGTGGCCAAAGCGTTGTCGAAGCGCCCCGAGGATCGCCATGCCAGTTGTCGCGACTTTGTTCGCGGTTTGATGGCAGGGGGCGATGCCAGTGAGACACCAGGGCCTTCCAATTTCCACCAGCCGACCTCTCCCATCGTGCTGGCCCCGAACGAGATCAATTTCAGCACCGCGCCCTGGACGGGAGGCGACACCCCCACAACGCAGCTTCTATTCCGACGCGACGACAGCCCTCCCAACGGCGAGACGGCTCCGCAACGAACCGCCCCACCGGAAGAGTACGGCGACGGCGTGCTGTTCCCCGCTTTGGTCATCGGTCTGGGGAAAACCGGTGTCGAGGTCCTGCGCCGGGTCAAACGTTCCATCGCCGAACAGGTCGGGGGAATCGACCGTCTTCCGAACATTCGGCTGCTCTATATCGACACCGATCCGGAAACCCTCCAACAAGCCATCGATGATCCCGACGGCAATCCGCTGACCTCCGAGGAAGTTTTCGCGGCACGACTCGGCCGGCCGGCGCATTATCTGAAACCTCGGCGGAACGGCCGAAGCCTCCTCGAAGGCTGGTTCGATCCGCAGACACTTTACCGGATCAAAGCCGCGAACCCCACGACGCAGGGGCTACGGATCTTGGGCCGACTGGCTTTTTGCGACCACTACCGCTCGTTGGAGCAGAAGCTCCGTGCGGATTTGGAAGCGGTGACGCATCCCAGCTCGCTCGACACCGCCGAGATGCAAAGCCAACTGACACGACGTAGCAATCGCCCTCGTGTGTACATCGTGGCCTGCCTCGCCGGCGCGACCGGCGGCGGAATGTTCATCGATCTCGCCTACGCGGTCAAGGCTCAACTTCGTCTGCTGGGTTACAGCGATCCCGAAGTTCACGGGCTGCTGTTATTACCCCCCCACCAGGGCCCCACCACACGACCCCAAGCACTGGCGAATACCTACGCCGCCCTGACCGAATTGCATCACTTCAGCCTCCCGGGCGTCAACTACACGATGAATATCGACGATCGCGACGCCACTTTGGTTGATTCCGGGGCCCCCTTCACCCGCTTTTTCCTGCTGCCGTTGCAAACGACTCGCTCGAACGCGACCGGCGCCCCGGGAATCGGCCAGGTTGCGGAATTCGTTTGGCGCGATTTGCTCACACCGTTTGGTCGCGCGGCCGAAGGGTCACGAGACGAGGTACTGTCGATTCCTGGAGTCAAGCCCTGCCCGCAGACGATTGCCGGCCACACCTTCGGCATTTACACAGTCACCTGGCCACGGCGACAGTTGGCCGACCGCGTCGGCCGCTGGCTATGTTCCCAAGTCCTCGAAGGCTGGGCCTCCTCCGACTGCCATCACCTACGCCCGACCATCGAAGCTTGGGTTCGCGAACAATGGGAAGCGCAACGGCTCGGACCAGAGGTGATCGACCAGCAGTGCCAAAAAGCCTGCGATTTGTCGTTGGGGATGTCAGTCGACAAATATCTCAATGACCTCGCCGAGCCTCTAATACCTCGCGGTCGCTGGACTCGTTCCACTTACGATAGTGCGGTGGCCTTCCGGGCCCTCACGGTCGGTGTTCAAGTGGTGGGTCCGCCCATCGACAACGGCATGCAGAGGCCGCCCGCTCGACTGGAACAGGTCCTACAGTCCTTGACCGACGCTGCCGTCAATGAATGGATCACGCGTCTGAAACAATTGGCATTGTGTCTGGTCGATCAGCCCGGGCTGCGCTTCGGTGCGGCTGAGATTGCTGTCGATGTTCTTCAGCATCTGTGCCGGGGAGCGATCGATTATTTTGAGCCACAACTGCGCGAAAAAGCACTAGTCGCCGAGAAATCGTACCAGTCAGCCGAAGCCCTCCTCGCCGCCGACACCCGACGAAAACGCGGAGCTGAAATCGCGGAACAACTCTCCCGTTTCACGCTGGCCCGCTATCAACTCCTGCTCGGTCGGACGGTATCGGGGATTTACGTGCGGCTGCACGACATGCTGACCGATGTTCGGAAGGAAATCAGTTTGTGCCGGAAAAACCTTTTGGAAATGCGAGACCGCTTATCGCCCTCGGGTGTGAGCACCAACTCCGCCGGCATACTCCTGCCCGAAGGTTGCCACAATCTCCAAGAGGCGGTCGAAATGCTTCGCGACGGCGTCGAACCGGAGACTATCGTTGAAATTGACCGCCAAATGCAGGCCGCCGTCGAGAAACAGTGTACTTCGTTGTACCAAGCCTTTCTGACCGCGACCGATTTTCGGATCGACCTCGAGGCGAACTTGTTGCAGATCGCGCGGAAGCGAATTTTCGACAGGTTGGGCGGCGTCGATGTCGCAGAACTTTTTTTGCGCCGGTATGGAGAGCCGGAGCGAGCCCAACGTGCCGTCACCCGCGCCTTCGCCCATGCCGAGCCATGGCTCGACGTGCCCGACGCCCCCAACGACTTCGCGGAGTTGCTCGCCGTTCCGTTACGGGAGTCGTGCTCTCGGTTCCTGCAAGTGGTGGCGGACAACCTCCCCGAAGCCAACCCCACGATCGCCGAAAGCCCCGACGACATCGTCTTCTACCGCGAGCGAGTCAACGTTCCTCTCCGATATCTGCCCCACCTCGGAAGTGCCGGGTACGATGCTTATCAACAAATGCTCGAGCAGCAAACGCCGATCCACGCCCGAAACGACATTCGCCAATGGTATGCCGTCAGCTGATCAGCAAGCGCGTTAAAATGACGGCATGTCCCGAACTCCGAGAGTGACGGTCGAATTTTACGCGATGGCGCGGAGGCGTGCCGGCACCGATTCTGTCCTCTTGACTGCCCAAACAGTGGCCGAAGCCCTTCACGTCGTCGCTGACTCCTTTCCCGGTTTGGCCGAACTGTCGCGCGGTCCCGATTCCTCCTCGCCCTACCTGGTCTCTGTCAACGCGGGCCCCTTTCTTCAGGATTGGGATACGGCTCTCATCGACGGCGATCGACTGCTGATCCTCAGCGCTGATGCGGGCGGTTGAACGATGCACGGTTATCATGGCCGATATTTGCGAGTGGATGTCTCGACCGGCGACGCGCAATGGCAGACCTTGCCGGAGTCGGCGGCTCGTCGCTTCCTGGGCGGAGTCGGTTTGGCCACCTGGTTGTTGCTTCGGGAGACGTCAGCCCGAGTGGAGCCGCTCTCCCCCGAGGCGGCATTGATTTTCGCCTTTAGTCCCCTCGTGGGAACACCTCTGACCACCTCGGCGAAATTTGCCGTCGCCGCCAAATCACCTCTCACCGATCGATTGAATGATTCTCTCTCGTCGTCGCACTTCGCTTTGGCCGGCAAACGAACCGGGGCGGATGCCCTCGTCGTCACCGGGCGAGCCGCTTCTCCCTCGATCCTGCGGATCGACGATGGCCGATGCTACCTCGAACCCGCCGATGATCTTTGGGGCCTTGACATTCCGACGGCCCAAGAGCGACTAAGGCGACGGCTGGGACCCAACGTGGCGTGCGCGGTAATTGGTCCAGCCGGTGAGAAAGGTGTCCGTTTCGCCACCATCAGCCATGATCGACGACATGCCGGCCGCGGCGGCTTGGGAGCCGTCATGGGAGCGAAACGCTTGAAGGCGTTGGCCGTCACCGGTTCGCAGCGCTGCCTCCTGGCCGATCCTCGGGGGGTCGCTTTGGCTGCCAAGACGCTCTCGGAGAGATCCTTTGGCCCAGCGACCGCCAAATACCGCGAGTTGGGAACCGTCGCCAATCTTCTGACCTTCAACCGTTTGAACGCCTTGCCGACTCACAACTTCCAAGTAGGTCAAATCGACGATGCCCAAGCCATTTCAGGCGAATCCTTGCACCTGGCGCGACAGCAAACGCGGGAGTCCTGTGCTGCTTGCACCATCGGTTGTGAACACCTCTTCCGCTCATCGCGCGGACCCGTGCGCCTCGAATATGAAAGTCTGTTTGCCCTGGGTCCGCTCTGCGGCATCACCGACCCGGACACGGTGCTGAGCGCGGCACGGTTGTGTGATGATCTCGGACTTGACACGATCTCGACGGGGGCCACCCTCGCCTTTGCGATGGAATGCGTCGAACGAGGGTTTCTTAAAGTTCCGGGCTTACGATTCGGTCAAGGCGATGCGCTGTTGCAGGCCATCACCGCCATCGGCACGCGACACAGTTTCGGCGACTGGCTCGCCGAGGGAACCCGACGCATGGCCGACCGTCTCGGAGGCGAGACGGCGCGGTTCGCGCCCCATGTCAAAGGAATGGAGATTCCCGGCTATGAACCACGCGCGTTGCAAACAATGGCCTTGGGTTTTGCCACGAATACCCGGGGGGCGGACCACAATCGTAGCTCCGCTTATGAGGTCGATTTCTCATCGCGGGTCGATCGCCGGCAAGTGGATCCGGCGGCAGCACGCTGGGCCGTCGAAACCGAGGACAAAGCCGCCCTGATGGATTCGCTGATCCTGTGCAAATTTCTCCGGGGCGTGTTCACCGATTTGTTTGCGGAGAGTGCGGAATTGCTCCGTCTCGTCACCGGCTGGGATGTGACCGCCGCTGAGTTGCGGCGGACCGCTCGACGAATCATTACGGCGAAAAAAATTTATAACATTCGAGCAGGCTGGAGCCCCGCGGAGGATACTTTACCCGAAAGGTTCCTGTCCCAGCGGCTGCCCGATGGTGTGGCGCCCGGTGCCGAGCTTTCGCCGGAACGGCTCGAAGCCTTGAAGACGGCATATTACCACGAGCGAGGCTGGATACCCGACGGCTTCGTCCCCCAACAACTCGCCGCCGATCTGGAACTCTTGGACGTCACGTCACCATGAGATCATTCGCGGGAATCGTACTGTGCGGTGGTCAAAGCCGTCGAATGGGCCGGCCCAAGGCCTGGCTGCCGATCGGCGGCGAGGTGATGTTGCAACGGGTGGTGCGAATCTTACAACAAGTCGTGGAGCCGGTGGTGGTCGTCGCAGCTCCCGAGCAAGAACTGCCTCCGCTCCCCGCCGCCGCTGTCATCACTCGTGACCCCGTCGAAGCGCAGGGTCCTCTCAGGGGCCTGGCGACCGGCCTTGCCGCACTGCACGAGTCTCCCTGCCCGGGCGTCTATTTATCGGCTTGCGATGTGCCCTTCCTGCGACCGGCGTTCGTCCGTCGTATCGTCGAGTCGTTGCAGGATGCGGAGGCCTGCGTGCCCCGTGTGGGGGGCTTTTTCCACCCCTTGGCAGCCGCCTACCGAACCCATCTTCGCTCCGTCGCCGAGCATTTGCTTGCGGTCGGACGCTCTCGACCGTGGGATTTGATTCAATCGGTTCGTCATCGCTTTCTCGACGCTGATGACCTGCACGACGTCGATCCGGACTTGCGATCGTTACGAAATGTCAACACGCCGGCGGAATACGAAGAAATTCTGCGAGATTTGACCGTCGAGGACACTTCCCATCGAACCTGAACCGGCCACGAGACATCTCCGCCAAGCGCCGCAACGAAGAGAAGCGCCCCACAATCCGACCCGCGTTTCAATCCAACGAACGGATCACGATGGATCGAAATTCGACGCGGGCACCGTGGTTCTGCAAGCCGATCTGCCCTTTTTTGGGCCGTCTCGCGGCGGCAGCATGGTCCGAGATGCGAAACGACAGAGCGGGTTCGCCGTTAAACGTCAGCGAAATGTCATCGCCTCGTACCGACAACTCGTAGCTTTGCCAACGATCGGCACCTTGGAAGAGAGATTTTTTGATACCGACGAAATGGTAAAGCCCCCCGCAGTATTGATAATCCTTCAACCGACCCTGGTACTTTGGGCTTCGGTCGTCGAGGATCTGAATTTCGAAGCCCGCCTCGCTGGGCGAACCGGAAAACTCCTCTTCCGGCACTCGAAAGAAAAGACCACTGTTGCCGTGTTGGCTGATCCGCCATTCGACCCGCAAGACAAAGTCGCCAAACGACTGTTCGCTGGCCAACCAACCTTGTCCCGGCTCGGCGGTGAGGATGCCCTGAACAACTCTCCATCGCCCTTGGCCCGACCGAGAGACGCCGCGCTCTTTCCAACCAGACAGATCACGGCCGTTGAACAACGGCTTCCAATCATCAGCGCGAATCGTCACACCGGAGAGGACCATGACGGTCCACGCGATGGCTCTCATTGAACCGTCCTCCTTTGAATGTGCCCCATCGGCGAGTCCGGTTAAGATGATAGTTCGGGACCCAGGCGGCAACTAGCCGACGACGGAGATGGAAAGCGAAATGTCCTCGCACTCGGAATTGCAGCCGTACATCATGATTCGGATCGCCGATGGGGTTGCCGAATGCGCGACGTGGCAGGTACACGACGGCGGACGGGCGTTGGCGCTGTTCCTGACGGAGGAATCGGCGCAAAGGTATCGACAGGCGGCCCAACTGAGCGGCGAATGGCAAATTGTCCGTCCCCCGCGTCGTGGGCTTGGGGAATTGCTCCGAACAAGCCATTCTCAAGGGATCGACTGGGCCGCCGTCGACCCCGACGCGTCGCAGGCAGCGCGCGTCGTTTCGATTTCGGAAATCCTTCTCGTGATGCAAGAATTAACGTAGTTTCGGCAAAATCCCAGCTTCGTCCAAGTCAACGAGACTTCAACCAAGATTCGGGAATCGCGAGTCGGCTACCGGCGGTGAGGGACAAGCGCTGAAGGAGAACACGCGGCGTCGGAACCGCTTGCGTGTCCAGGATACAGGCCACCAGTCCCGCGTTAAACGCGGCGGCCCCCCAAGACCCTCGCGCCACGAGGTCATCGCCCAAAGGAACCATCGCCGGGCCGAGAACGTCGGGTTTAAGGGCAAGTAAACGCCCCGGTCCTGCGCCCCGCGAACTGAAGGAATCCTCGGCTGCGACCGTCAGGATCCGGTCGGAATCGGCGGGCATACCGATTCCTCCGCCATGCCCGGGCGACGGTTGCTCCGCCGGGAGAACGTTATCCGAATCAGCAAAATCCGCGAAGACAACGCGACCTTGCGTGCGTGCCTCAGGGTCGGTCAGTTCGACAAACAGTCGGGGGCGGATTTCGACGGCGACACCCCGTTCGCCCTCACTGTCGCCCGCCGGCCGAACGGAGAGGGCCATTTGCCCTTCGACCCGGACGGCGTAGTTGCCCTCGCTCGGGACCACCAATTCCGTTTCGATCTCGTATGTCCCCGAGTTTTTCCCCAAATGGAGCCGGACGGGTCGCCCCACACTCCGTGCCACCAACTCCATCTCATCGCTGCCCAACTTGGTCCCGCTGGGATCACGTTGACGAAGAATCAGGAGTTGGAGGCGACTGATGGGCTCCCGAAACGGATCGTCCCATGCATTGAGGAAGCCCGATGCGTGCGGTTCGCGCCATTGCAACGACACTCGGAGTTTTGTCCCCGCGGGAATTGGTACCGCCGGCGCACCGTCGTTTGGCCGCCAACTCAGGAAGTTCAGTTCGGAAGTCCATCGACCAGCCGGCAGCGGGCGAGTCGCTGGAGCAAACTCCATGACTCCGTTGCCGTCAACGTCTCGGAACTGCCCCGCCCACGACTGCCCACGAGCATCACCGGCGGAATTCACCCAGATCGTGCCAACATTTTGATGCAACGAGCGGATACGAGTGGCCGACGCCTTTCCGGGGTCGCCCACGAATTTTTCGTCCAGGTAACGACTCAGTCCACTGGAAGCATCGACGGGCCAGCCACTCTCCCAAACGAACGGGTTCACCACGACACGCGTCCCTCGCAATTCCTGCAACGATTCTCGGAATTGCAGATAGCGGTCGGTGCGCTCACGTAGCTCGGACTGCTTCCGCTCGATTTCGGCGAGCATCTCATCGGCTTGTTTCATCTTCTCCTCAGATTCGACAAATCGTTTCCTCTGTTCCGGCACCCGCGAATCTCCGATGTCCAAAACCATCTGCGCCTGAGCGCGGCGACGCTGTTCCAGCGTCTTGGCACGAAGCAGGTCGAGTTCGGTTCGTTCACGCTCCAATTCATCGAAGCGGTCTTCAAGGACTCGTGGCAGAACGGAATGCTCGTTGATTAACCGTGCGACCATCAGGATCTGATACGGTGCCGCCGGATCAACACGAACCAAGACGATGTCAGCTTTGGGTGCTGCCGCCGCGACCGTTAACGCCATCAATGTCCCCCTCCCGGGCGAATCCGATTCCGGTGAAGGATCGGGTTCTAAGTTCGAGTTGCGAGCGATGGTCAAATCCACCAGCCGAGTTTTGGAAGGCAAGCGATTCCCCAGGAATTTCTCGTAGCCTCGGAAATCCGCTGCCAACACGGCGATTTTGATCCCCTGGCCCTGCCAACCCCGCTCATGAAAGGCTTTCAGGCGTGAGATTTCCCAGGGATCGCGGTCATCGGCCGGCGAGGCGGTTCTCGGAGCTTCGCCGCTCCGAGGCAGGCGAACTGCGACGACCGCGTTGGGTCGTGCCAATTCGGTGGCCTGATGAGCGCGAACGGAGACGGTCGCAACGTTTCCGACCAGCCCCTCGATCTTCACCGATGCCCCCGTCGCCCGCAACACTTTTTCCCAAGAGACGTCATCTGGAGGCGGTGCACGATCGAAGATGACCTCGACTCGCAGGGCACGCTCGTCGTTGGCTTGCGGACCTGAAATTGCCAGCAACTGCGGCTCAACCTTCTCCAGATGCTTGCTTTCCGGCGGAAACTCGGTCGGCGCTGGTGGTGCCTTCGGGGGTGCGACGTCACTGGGTTCCGGCAGAACCTCGATCACGCGGATGGGCACTCGGCCTCGAAACGGTTGCGGAAGAGTCGAGATCGGCGTATCGGGAACCAACCAACCATTCGGAACCCGCCGAAGGTCTTGCAACAGCTCGGGAAGACGGTCGCTATCGATGAATCCCAAAATGGAAGTGAAACCCTCATGGTGATAACCAAGACCTTCCTTAAACCCCAAAGACGCGAGGCGCTCCACGACCTGGCGATGCAAGTTTTTTTGCGATTCCCGGGGCAACCCCGAGGCCAGCTCGAGGCGAACTTTAATGGGTTGACCGGGGGTCGGCAGGAAGCCCCGCGGCTTCAGTAACACGGTTTGCACCAGCGGTTGAGACAGGAGCCGGCGAGATTGACGTGAACTGACGATCCCCTCCAAACGGTCGTTATTCGGATCCTCAATACCATCCTCCGGCAACACCGTCCTTTGAAAGCCCAACCGCTTCAAGTCCGCAACCATCCTGTCAAAATGGTCGTACCAAGCGGGGAGCGGGGAGCGAAGGAGGAATCGCAACGTGACGTCGTACTCGGCAGGAGGATCCGGCCAGCGGACCTGTGTCGGGCTTTCCGCCACGACCATCGCAACCACCGTCAGGGCCAGCAGGCATCGGCGGCAAGTTGTCATGATGACTTCCCACCTCGTTGTCTCACCACAGCGCGTACGACTTCCCCGTCAACTATTCCCCATGCCCATCATAAATCGAAGCGGAACATCTTGACAGCTGTGAAATGGATCGGCTGGAACGCGGTAGCGAAGCGCTTGCGTCGACGATGACGGTTTTGCCACCTTAACAACAGCAATTGACTATAACATCGACGATGAACGTGCTGCGTCCGTGCCGTCCGGACCAAGTTGATCGAAACTTACAGTCCCGTGTGGGGTTCATGCCTGCATTCAAGCCCGGGCGAATTCATCCCGGACTTGGAACGGGTTTGCGTGGAATGACGGCCTGGGCGGCCAGCGGTTCGCCGATCGCTCGTGGGAAGGAGTATCATGAGGAAAGCGACATCAGTCACACCCTCCGGCTGGTCTATCTTTCTCGCTCTGATCGGGCCAAACCTTTGTCTGGCTGCTGACTGGCCTCAGTGGCGGGGCCCCGACCGGACGGCAGTGGCGAGCAAAGAGTCGATCCGCACCGAGTTCGCCGAACCGCCGAAGCTGCTTTGGACTTTTAAGGAAGCGGGTGCCGGATACTCCAGTCCGGCAGTTGTCGGCGATGTCGTTTACTGTCTGGGGTCCGACGAGGAGCACGACTTCGCGTTCGCTTTGAATCGAAACACCGGAGAGCGGTTGTGGCGGACGAATCTTGGTCCCGCGTTTCGTGAAAGTCGGGGCAATGGCCCGCGCGGCTCGCCGACTGTCGATGGAGATTTGCTCTTTTGCGTTCGAGGGGGGGGTGAGATCCATTGTTTAGCGACGAACGACGGCCAACTTGTTTGGAGCAAAAGCGCCCGTCGCGACTTCGGCGGCCGCTTGATGTCGGGTTGGGGATACAGTGAGTCGCCTTTGGTGGATGGCGACCGGGTCATTTACACACCGGGTGGCAACGGGGCCATCGTCGCCTTGCGGCGAACCACGGGCGAAACAATTTGGCGGGCGGAGGGACTCTCGGATGAAGCGGCCCATTCGTCGCCCATCGTCGCCGAGCCTTTCGGTGTTCGGCAATACATCAATCTGACCCGACGCGGAGTGGCCGGCGTCCGAGCCCGCGATGGAAAACTACTCTGGTTTTACGGACGATCTCAGAGTATCGCCGCCATTCCGACCCCCGTCTACCACGACCACCATGTCTTCGTGACCAGCGGTTACGGCTCAGGGTGCGATCTGATTCGGCTGACGAAGGATGGTGAGGAATTTCGTGCCGAAAAAGTTTACCACAACAAAGCGATGATCAACCATCACGGTGGAGTCGTTCTGCTCAATGGGCACATCTATGGCCACAGCTATGAACCACGCCGCGAAGCTCCTGGTTGGACCTGCCTGGATTTTCTCACGGGAGAGGTGAAATGGAAGCTGGGGAACACGCGGCCCGGCAAAGGCGCCGTGATCGCGGCTGAAGGACACCTTTTCTGCTACGACGAAGACACCGGCATCGTCCACGTTGGCCTCGCCTCACCCGAAGGCTGGAAAGAGACAGGTCAGATCAAGCCCCCCACGCGCTCCTCGATTCGGACTCGGGATAACAAATTCTGGGCACACCCGGTCTTGGCCGGCGGCCGTTTGTACCTTCGCGACCAGGACCTGATCTTTTGCTTCGACCTGAGCCCCTGAGTTGGGACATCAGGAAAGACAACGCGGCCCTTGTGAGATGATCGCCGCCCGATTAGCTTAAAAAGCGGTCGCTCCACGGTATCTACCCGAGGTTCGGATCTCACTTGTCCGAGCGCTGGCGAGAGTTGCTTGAATTCATTCTCCCACGCAACTCGTTTTACGCGCGCAAATTCGTTGGGATTCCTTGGCGGTCGGCAGCGTTTCACGAGCTGCCCTTTACCACGAAAGAGGAACTGCTCGCCGATCAACG
>CAKZUU010000186.1 GCA_937922175.1 uncultured Gemmataceae bacterium | reverse complement strand
AACTCTTGCAGGTGGTGGGGGCTGAGACTGACGAGATGGCTTTGCCGTGCGACCGCGATTTGCAAGGTCTGACGAATCCACCACGTGGCGGAGGTGGCCAGTCGGGTGCCGTGGCTGACGTCGAATCGGTCGATCGCCTGCATCAATCCGCATACTGCTTCCTGCAATAAGTCGGCGTAACTGAGGGAGTGATGCCGGAAACGTTTGGCGACGTGAGCGGCCAATCGAATATTGGCCGAGGCCAGTCGGTGCTTGTAATGGACGTAGCGTTCGTGAAGGCGCCGGACCGTGGTGTGAACGAGGCACTCCGCTTGGCAGTGATCGCGAATGAATTGAGCCATCGGCCATGGTTCCATGGGTGGCCGATGTTGTCGGAGATTCGGAACGTGCCGAATCATCTGCTTCACCAGGTCGATTTTGCAATCCCAGAAATTCGCGAGCAGTTCGCGCTCTTCCTCTGGCGTCAGGAGGTCCGAGGAGAAGGTCGTTTGGGGGGAGATCGTCGTGGCCTTGGCCGAGGCCAACGTGCGTTTTCTCCGAACAGTTCTCATTTGAGATTGTCCTTCCTAACCGCAACCAGGAATCCACGATCCCCACACGGATACGCACCGAGCGGGGCTGCCTCATCGGGTGATCGGCTCACGCGAGAACAGAAAACCCACCTCACCCGGGAAAAGGGCCAACCCGGGTTCGGATCGACGTCCACCGATCACTCTTCGAGGCAAATGGGGGATGACCCCCGAATCATCTCCCACACTTCCTTGCGTCGAGAGATGAAAGCAAGCCAACCGGCGTCACGCCAAGCCGGCTTCACTAGGAGGGTTCAGCACTCTTTTGCTTCCCGTGTCGAATCACCAGATTGTAGTGGCCCTCGACTTGGAGTGCAAGAGTTTTTTTACAAACTTTTTGACGTCCTAAGTGTTTCATGCGCCAGTACATCTTACCTATCTTTTCTAAATAAACAATACCCGCCGCCTTTTGATTTTCCTCGCACAACCCCAAAAAATATCGCAAAATAAACGTTGGGGATTCAACAATAACAACAGCGACGTCAGCTACCGGTTTCCTTGAGAAACGAAATCGCCCAACAGGATTCATCGTTGTCGGACGAATCAGGTGACGAGGTGGGCTTCCAATGCGCTATTCTTGCCGTCGATGACGAGCCAGCCGTCCTCGCCGTCCTCAAAGCCTTGCTCGACAAGGACTTTCACATTGTCACCGCGCGCTCGGCGGCTCAGGCGAAGGACATCCTCGGGCAGCGGGACATCGACATCGTCATCTCCGATCAATTCCTCCCCGATGGCTCCCCGCAGGCCGAAACCGGCGTTCAGCTCTTGGAGTGGGTTCGGCAGCATCGACCCGCCACCGTCCGCATTTTGATGACCGCTCAGGCCTCCCTCCAAGACGCCATCGACTCGATCAACCGCGGACAAGTGCATCGATTTTTGGTGAAGCCGCTGAATGGTGCCGCCCTCTTGGACACTCTGCGGGACACGGCTAAGACAATCATTCTCGAACGCACTCACGACGATCTTCTTGCCCGACTTCGCCAATTGAATCAGGAGTTGGAAGAGCGGGTGCAGCAACGAACGCGGGAACTCGAAGAATTGAACCGACAACTGCAATACAAAAATTCGATTCTGGAACGGATGGCCCTGACCGACCCACTCACCGGCTTGCCCAACCGCCGAGCGATGGAACGTTTGCTTCGCACAGAACTGCAGCGCCGAGCCCGTCATCCCGCCCCACTCTCTCTCCTCATCGTCGATGTCGATCATTTCAAACAAATCAACACACGCTTCCTTCTGCCCGGCGGCGATCAGGCCCTCTCTTGGTTGGCCCACATCCTCGCCCAGAACGTCCGCTCCATCGACACCGTGGGACGCATCGGGGGAGAGGAGTTCATGATTCTCGCCCCGGACACGCCTGCGGAGGGGGCCCAAGTGCTCGCCGAGCGCTTGCGCAACGCCGTTTCTTGCGACAGTACTTCGTACCACGGCCAGGAGATTCGTTTAACGATTAGCGTCGGCGTGGCCGTTGCCGATCGACACTCCCCCGTCTCGCAGGAGGAATTGCGCGAAGTCGCCGCGGCTGCCCTGGCAGAAGCCAAAGCGACGGGTCGAAATCGCTGTGTCGTGCGCTCATTCAACTCGCCCGAAGCCTCGGCAGACTAAAATCCCCGTAATTCACAACAAGGCCACCCGACCGGCGAACTCTCTCCCCACAGTTCGCCGCATCAGGTGGCCGATGCGGACCCAAGCAACTTTGCCCGACCGTGAACCACCTCTCCCATAGCTCCGGTAGGGATCGCAGGCTTGGTGTCCGCAACCCGCTTTTAAGCGAAACGAATGCCGTTCCGAACTGATTCGCTCCACTGACTGACGCAACCTATTGTGGATGTGAACCATGCAAGTTCGCGAAAGTGAATGGCGATGCTTTGCCGTTTCGGCGTCTTGCATAGAATTCGTGCGTTGGTTGCGCGGTGTCTTGGCGTTTTCGACAACGAGAAAATCCTTGAGTCAAGGCGGCTCATGTGTCGAATGGGTTGATGGGTTCGTTGACGCGATGCCTCGACCCGTCTACGATGGACAGGGGGCGACGATCGTAACGCGAGGGCTGACCCCGCGGGCCGCTGGTTTCCCGAGGGTTGGTCGTCAACCTCGCCCCGAACAAGAAGAAGATCATGGCGACCGACGTTCGATTGAAGGAAGGCTTGCCCGAAATCACCGCGGCATTGGTCGGCAATTATCTCGAATGCAATAAACTCAGCCATCTGGGGCACAAGCCGCTCCCCAGTCGAACGGCGGTGATCGACATTTTGGCCGATTTGTACGACTTGCTCTTCCCGGGTTTTGGTCGGCGGCAAAACTTGCATGTCGGTAATGTCGAATACTTTGCCGGTGAGTTCATCGATGCACTGCACGACAAGTTGACGCAGCAAATCGCTGCTGCCCTCCGCCACGAATTGTGTCGTGAAGCTCCCCATGTGGACTTCGAGGCCCTTGCCCAACAAAAGGCTATCAGCTTCTTACGAAAACTGCCAGAAATCCGCTGCGTCTTAGGACAGGATGTCGAAGCTGCGTACGCTGGAGACCCCGCTGCCCGCAGTTATCACGAGATCATCTTCTGCTACCCCGGCATGGAAGCGGTCACCACTTACCGAGTTGCTCACGAGCTTCTCATGCTGGGTGTGCCCTTTATTCCTCGGATGATGACCGAGGTCGCTCATTCCAAAACCGGCATCGACATTCATCCCGGAGCGAGGATTGGCCCAGGTTTTTTCATCGATCACGGCACCGGCGTCGTCATCGGCGAAACCTGTGAGATCGGATCGCATGTCAAGATTTATCAAGGCGTCACCCTCGGCGCTCTCAGCTTCCAACGCGATCAGGAGGGCAATCTCGTTCGCGGCACCAAGCGACACCCCACCTTGCACGACCATGTCGTCGTCTACGCCAACGCCACCATCCTTGGCGGTGACACCATCATCGGGCATCACTCGGTGATCGGCTCGAACGTATGGCTTACGCAATCTGTTGAGCCATACACCGTCGTTCAGTTGGAGAAGCCGCAACTGCGGATTCGCGGTTCAAGAGGCGACGGCAGCGGCCTGATGTATCACATCTGAATCTCCGCCCGTACCGCCTCCCCGCTTGCCTCGATCCCCTGATCCGTTCAGTAACAGGTTGAAGTCGTCGTTTCAGTCATATTCAATGCCGATCTGGAATGAGATCCTCCCGCCGGAGTGGCGGCGAATCTGAGTGATGTGCACAGGCAGACCTCCGCCCTTGGCCGAACGGCTGGAGGGCGTCGTTGATGGCGTGAACGAATGGTTCGCGGGGCTCGGATACGGAATCATTTCGGGGTACACGCGCGGTCCCGCAGGCCCTTCGATGCCGTGCGACTCCTCTAACACGGGGCGGTCGTTCACGACGCGCCAGATGAGCAGACCACCCCCGGGCAAGAGGCTGTCCCACCCGTCGCGAGTCCGGTTTTCGAGGAGGAAATACTCACTTCCGTCGGGCCGAACGAGGATCTTAACAAATTGCGTGGGACTGGACGACGCTGGCGCTAACACGATCTTTTGCTTCACGGTGGGGTCGATCACCGCGGGCTTGATCCACCCCATGCGTTCTTTCGACCAAGCGCTGAGACTGGGTGGACATGCCCCGCGTGGGTTCCCCATCAAGCACCAATCCTCCACGCCCTCCGAGCCGATGTTTTCCGTGCGAGCCGCCAAACTGACCAGACCGAGCATCGACGCGAAAGGCCGGGCGAAATCGCGCAACGTTGCCATTCTTTCACCTCCCTCGAAGCACATGATGTAAGGAAGGCGTCGCCCCTGGACCGATAAGACACCGGCGTGGGGATAGTAGACAGCGCCTGGATTCGTGCGGACAGAATTTCCGGCATAGATGACGAATACGCCGTCAAACTCTTTCAGCCGATCGTTGCCGTCGCGGGTGAGCCACTTCGTGACCGCTTCGGTCGGCAAAGCGGATCGATTGGATGTTCCGCTGCCTTGCGAATAATCGCCCCGTTTCTTATTGACTTGGACCCAATCAAAGACCGCGCCCTCGACATGAAACTGGCCGTAAGACTGATCGGCGAAGTAATCGCGCAGGCTGCCATAGACCCGTTGGCCAGTGGCATTCCTTCCCGTGTACGAGCGGTCACTGAACAAGGCCGACTCCCACTCCTTGAGGGGGATCTTGTCGTGATGCTTCACATCCTCGAATTCGACCCCGATGACGGCTAATCGGAAGGTCGGTTTGGTCCAGGGCGAAAAGCTGGCCAGTACTGGATTGACCGGTGAGCGCCCGATCCGCCCGAGACCGGGTCGATCGCTGACGTTGGAGTCTCCGCGGTCAGCGGCGAGGGTCACTTGGGTGTCGATTTCAGTGGCCCCGCGACGAAGGGTGATTTTCAAGGTGTCGCCGGGCCGACGCTCCGCGAGGGCATCATTCAGTTCCCGAGCGCGGCGGACCACGTTGCCTTCGATTTTGATGAGGACGTCGCCGACCTGCACACCGGCGGCGGCGGCGGGGGAATTCGGAGAGACACTCTCCACCGGGGTGCCTTCGTCGCCATCTTTGGGATCGGACACTTGAGCTCCAAAGAACACTCGTTCCAAACCCAGTCGTAAAGGCCGGCTGACCGCCGCTAACGTTGCGGCCATTTCTCTCGTCTCGCCATTCCGGTGAATTTGAAGCCGGACCACTTCACCCGGAGGGCGGACGAGAATCGCCTCGCGAAATTGGTCATCGCGGGTGACAGTCGTTCCATCGATGGCCACGATGTGGTCCCCGGCGAGAATTCCCGCCTGAGCGGCCGGGGAATCAGATTTGACCGACTGGACAACCAGTTTGCCGTCTTTGAGGACAGTGTTCACACCCAGAAAACCCGCCAGCCCCTCGCGATCGGGGCCGGCCGAGCGAATCGTCGTAGTGACGGCTTTCTCTGGCGGGACGTATCCAGCCAGGTCCGGGCGATCGGGCCAAGCAGGCGCCGCAACGACGAGCGGAACGACGCAAACCCAGGCCGAAACGACACGGCGCCCTGAAATTCGGAGCGAGAACATAATCGGATTCCTAACTTTACGATCGTGCATCACTGATACTCGTACCCGATGTGAAAGGCGATGCGACCGTCAGGCAACCGGCGAATGTTGGTGATGTGTACCGGCAAACCGCCTCCCAACTGCGAGCGACTCGAAGGTTGAGTGTACGGCGTAAATGAATCATTCGACCGACTCGGAAATGGGACAGAAGAGGCGAAGACCCTTGGTCCGGCAGGACCCTGGACCCCATGCGATTCTTCCAAAATGGGTCGATTCCCCACGACACGCCAGATGAGCAACCCCTCCGCGGGCAAACTGGCGTCGAAGCCTTGGCGCCGTCGATTCTCCAACAGCAGATATTCACTCCCATCCGGTCGAATCAGCACTTTGAAGCATTCTTTCGGGCTGTCGTTGATCGCGCCGAGGATCAGTTTCTGGGGTACGGTGGGGTCGATCGATGTGGGCTGAATCCAGCCGAGTTTTTCTTTGCACCAGGCAGAGAAATGCTGCGGTCGGCCGTTGCCCGCTTGATTCGACATCGCGCACCAAACCGAGAGACCCTCGCTGCCGGGGTTCTCGGGCCGCGCATACAAGTCGGGCAGGCCGAGCATGTGGCCGAACTCATGCGCGAACACGCTGATGTTGCCCATCCGCTCGCCCCCTTCGGCGCAGATGAAGTAAGGCCAACGTTTGCCCCGGTGGCTGACGGACGAGCGATGCGGCCAATAAAGACTGCCGCGCGGCACTTGCATTCGCCCACCGGCATAGATGAAAATGATTCCGTCGTAATCCTTCAAGGCGTCCGGCCCGTCGCGCTGGAGCAAACGATCCAATGCTTCGGTCAGAAGGGCCGAACGATTGCTGCCCGCCGCACCGTACTCCGCTCGCTTCTTACTGACTTCGATCGGCTCAAAAGCCTTGCCTGAAATCTTCAGACGGCCGTACGACTGTTCCAGGTAATAGTCATACAAGCTGCCATACGCCGGTTGACCGGTGGCCGTTTGCTTGTAGGTGCCGTGGCTGAACATGGCGTCATGCCACGCTTGAGCGGTGATTTTCGGATGGTTCTTCACGTCCGGGTAAGTGATGATGACGACAGCCAGTCGGTAGGTATCTTTGGTCCAATAGGGCGAGCGGCGAGTGTCAAATCCGCCCGGGGGAAGATTCCCCGGCTCGCCAGGACGAGACCCTTCGCGGAGGGTGATGGGATTGCTACCGCCGGTGACGAATCCGCGGCGGAGAGGGTCGCTCTCACCTCCCAGAGTGACTTTGACATCGGCCTGTTTCTCCGCCAGCAGCATCGTCAACGTCACCGTATCGCCCGGTTTACGC
>CAKZUU010000185.1 GCA_937922175.1 uncultured Gemmataceae bacterium | reverse complement strand
TCGCTTCCTTCGACTGGAACAGCAGACCGCCTCAAACGTCGTCGAATTGCTCGCCTCCCCAACACTCTGGGAGCGGATCCCGCAAGTGCTTTCGCCCGAAACCGTCGAGAAACTCCTGGAGGGGCCAAAGCCCACTGATCGTTTCTTCCTCCGCGATCGTGCGTTGCTGGAAACTCTCTATGCGACCGGCTGCCGCGCTTCGGAAGTGGTCGGTCTACGATTGGAAGACACCCATTTAGAGGCCGCCTTCATTCGGTGCATCGGCAAAGGGCGGAAGCAGCGCGTCGTGCCGTTGGGTCGGCCTGCTTTAGCCGCTCTGAAAACTTACCTGACCGAGTTTCGCCCTCGACTCGTGCGCGGTGCGGAAACGCCTTGGGTCTTCGTCAGCCGTGGCGGGAAAAAGCTATCCCGTGAAATGTTATGGGTGATCGTCAAAAAATATGTCCGACGTCTCGGACTCCCCGGGAAAGTCAGCCCCCACACGCTCCGACATAGTTTCGCCACGCATGTCTTAGCGGGCGGAGCCGACCTCCGCATCGTCCAAGAATTTCTCGGACACTCCAACATTCGCACGACTCAACACTACACCCACGTGGATCGAGAGCGCCTTCGCCTCATTCATCGACAATTTCACCCGCGAGCCAAGTGAGACTCGCTCGCACCTCGTCGTTCCAGCGCGAGGCCGTGACGAAACGTCGGTTCATCGAGAATCATCGCGGGGGAACTCAGCGGAAGCCGTACTTCGTCGGATCCACGAACAGCGGCGGGTTGGCAGCATCTCGTCTTTTGCTCACCCGTTCGCGCCGCATCTCAAACGCCTTATCGATAAACTGCACAATCCGTTCGACCGTCGGAAGCCCTTTCTGTCCCGTGAGCGCAATGCCACGAAGTGAGGTTCCCTCGATCGGGATTTTCGAGGTGAGCGGTAGTCGATCTTTCTTTCGGTCTGCTCGGAGAACGGTGTCGTACATGTAATGGGCGTCGTCAATACCCTGCGCGTCCTTCGCTCCCGCAGCAAACCACATTTGTACCTGATCCCGGACTGGATCCATCAATTTGCTGCTGATCCAGGTCTGGTAAGGCACGGAGATGGTGCCACGCGCACCTAACTGCCGACGATATGACAGCCAGATTGCCCCAGCGATATCGTCCCCGGCGGTCTCCGGACCCGTCGGCAACACCTGCAAATCGAATAGATTCGCGCGAGCCGGAAGATATTGCGGCCCACGACGAAACTCCGAGACGATCCAGAAAAAAGCCAACGCCGCGCCATCCTCCGAGCCAATCACCACGATATTCGACGTGTTGATTAACCCTCCATCATTCTCGTTGTCAAGAAATTGACGCGCTGCCACGATGTCATTGACGAGGTAGGGTAAATAGCTGGTGCGGAAATCCGTCAAACTCAACGTTTTCTTCTTCGGGTCGTACCGTGACAAATGGATCTGGTTGAAGCGGGCGGTCCAGAACATTTCCGGCTTGGCAATCCGCGTGCTGGCCCCGTGACCCCGAAGGTCGAATGACAAGATGGCGTAGCCCTTGTCTTGCAAGGTGGTGGCTAAAGCGTCCCATTCCCCGTCCGTGCGTTTACTGCCGATCTTGTGGACGAACATCACGACCGGCGATCCGCCCCGAGGGCTGGGATAAAAAGTCCCCTTCAATTCCATGCCGTCCAGGGTCAGGAAGCTCACATCGCGTTTTTTCTCTTGCGCGGACAACCCGTCCACCGTGACAAGTAGCGCGACTACGGGAATGACCCTGAAGAAAACGTTCATAACTCGCTCCGCCTCACCAGTCGATGCGCCGAGCATCCGCCACTCTTCTCGATCATACGGCTTGACTCGGGGGAATTACAAGAGCTTTGGCCGACTCGTGATCCAAAGTCATCAAAGTGATTGGCAAACTTTTCTGGAATCGCGGGGGACGCGCCGACCCGACGTCGATGCTGAAACAACGGGGATGCCTCGGTGGTGAACTCCGCCGCTTGCCCTCGTGGAGGCAGGCGGGGGCGACGGCAGGGATTTCCCTGAGTCACCCCCCGACCATCGGTGAAGGAGGAAAAAGTCGATTCGGTCATCAAGCGTTGGCGGGCTGCTCGGCTTGGGCCGTTTCGGCCGCCGGCAACTCCGTCGACGCGATCCGGACTTCGCTCTCCTGGAAAAGACGGAAGCCGGTGCCCGCGGGGATCAGATGGCCAAGGATGACATTTTCCTTGAGACCCACCAGGTGATCGACCTTCCCAGCCAGAGCAGCTTCCGTGAGGACTTTGGTGGTCTCTTGAAACGAGGCCGCACTGATAAACGATTCGGATTGGACGGCAGCCTTGGTGATGCCCAACAGCACGACATTGGACTTGGCCTGTTGGGGGAGCTCCCAAGTGGGAGGCTTCTTCTTGATCTCCAGGAGCCGGGCTTTTTCTTCTTCGTAGGCTTCGCGGCTGACGATTTTTCCGGCCTCGAACCGCGAATCACCGGGATCTTTGATCTTGACGCACTCTTTGAGGAGTCGATCATTGACTTCTTCGAATTTGAACTTGTCCATCACCGAACCGGGCAACAATCCAGTGTCGCCGGTTTGTTCGACTTTCACTTTCCGGAGCATTTGTGCCACGATAATCTCGATGTGTTTATCGTCGATGTCCACCCGTTGACCACGGTAAACGGCCTGGACCTCCTGGACGAGGTAGTTTTCGACTTCTTCGAGGCCGCGAATGTCCAGAATGTCCTGGGGAACCTTCGGGCCGGCTGTGAGAGGATCTCCATTCTTGACAAAATCACCGGTATGAACGGTCATTTGTTTCCCGGGGGGGACTTGGTGCTCTTCGGGCTGACCGATCTCACGGCCATTCTCATCCACAGGCTGAACCCAAACGATCCGTTTGCCTCGTTTCTTTTCCCCCAAGCGGACACGGCCCGAAGTCTTGGCCAGCACGGCGGGATCCCGCGGTCGGCGTGCTTCGAAGATCTCCGTGACGCGGGGCAAACCGCCGGTAATGTCTTGCGTCCCGCTTTGTTCTCGCGGAGTCTTGGCCAGAAGCGTCCCGGCAGAGACCTTCTGACCATCCTTGACTTCCAAGTAGGCCTTTTCCGGGATGTAGTAACTGGCTAGGGTCTGCCCTCCTTCATCGACGATGATGATCTGCGGATGCAATTCACCTCGGTGTTCCATGATGACCATACGATCGGCACCCGAGACATCGCGTTCTCGCCGCATCGTTTCATTTTCGAC
>CAKZUU010000184.1 GCA_937922175.1 uncultured Gemmataceae bacterium | reverse complement strand
AGCAAGCTGATCGTGGGGAAATGGCAGCCCTTGGACATGAACGTCAATGGCATCCTCGAATTCCTTAAAGACGGGAAAGTGCAAATCACCGCGAAAGATGTCGTCATCCCTGGAACCTACAAGTTCACGGATGAGGCCACGATGGAGGTCACCATGACCTTCGCCGGGAAAGATGCTGTTATCAAACTCAAGGTCACCGTGACGGAAGATTCGTTGACAACTCAGGAAATCGGTAAGGAACGAACAGAGCAATTCAAACGCATCAAGTAGGTCCGTCTTTGCCGTCGGACCGACCGCGCGAGAGAATCGGTGCCGGCGGTATGGAAGCTGCCTCTTCATCGCTTGGGCCATTGCCGGATGGCCGAAGCCGATGTCAACTCGCCACCCGTGGTGCCGATGCGATGACCGAGGGAGACACCGCTGACTCGTAGGGTTGGAACTTGTCGCGAAACAGAGTTGCCAGCCGACGTGCTTGGGCGTCGTAGGCATCGGGATCTTTCCAGGTTTGACGCGGCTGGAGAATGTGGTCCGGCACATCGGGGCACCACCGCGGCACCTCAATGCCAAAGACGGAATCCGCCTGAAAGGGGATGTCGCCATCGTCAAATTTGCCCTCGAGGACAGCAGTCAACAAGGCTCGGGTATGCGTTAGTTCAATGCGGTGGCCCACGCCGTACGGTCCCCGAATCCAGCCCGTGTTGACCAACCACACGGGGCAGCGATAATGTCTGAGGCGCTGTCCGAGCAGATCCGCGTATTGAGCCGGAGGGAGCGGGAGAAACGGGGCCGCGAAACAGGTGCTGAAGGCGGCTTCTGGCTCCGTGACCCCTGTTTCCGTGCCAGCGACTTTTGCAGTGTATCCCGAAAGGAAGTGATACATTGCTTGATCCGCGTTCAACCGCGACAAAGGCGGCAAGACGCCGAACGCATCGCAGGTCAGGAAGAAGATGTTTCTGGGATGCCCTCCCCGACCGCTCAATTCACAATTGGGAATGTAGTCGACCGGATAGGCTGCTCGTGTGTTTTCCGTGATCCGATCGCTGTTGAAATCCGGAACCCGCGTCACCGGATCGACAACCACATTTTCCAGGACGCTGCCAAAATGGATGGCGTTCCAAATTTGGGGTTCTCCCAAGCGTGAGAGACGGATGGTCTTGGCATAGCAACCGCCCTCGATGTTGAAGATTCCCTCGTCGGACCAGCCATGTTCGTCATCGCCGATCAGCCGACGGGAGGGATCGGCGGAGAGGGTCGTTTTTCCCGTGCCGGACAAGCCGAAGAAAAGAGCCACATCGCTTTTTGTCCCGACATTGGCCGAACAATGCATGGGGAATACGCCCTGTTGAGGGAGCAAGAAGTTCAAGATCGAGAAAACCGACTTCTTGATCTCCCCCGCGTAATGGGTTCCGGAGATCAAGATGAGATGCCGGCTGAAGTCGATGCCGACGAAAACATCCGAGCCGGGCCCCTGCGCCGATAGAATTGGGCGGCAATCGGCCGCCACTAAGATGTGCCAATCCGGTTGAAATCGCGTCAGTTCCTCCCAGGTCGGTCGCAAAAACAAACATCGGGCGAACAGCGCGTGCCACGCTTTTTCGGCGACCACTCGAACACGGAGTCGAAACCGTGGATCGGCGCACGCTTCCCCATCGGTGACAAATAATTCCCGATAGTTCAAATGCTCAGCGACTCGATGCCAAACTACGTCGAAGTCCGCGACGGCAACCGGCTGATTCACCGAACCCCAGTTCACCCGCGACTCGGTCAGCTTGTCGCGGACGATGAATCGATCCTTCGGCGAACGACCGGTCCGGGCGCCGGTATAGGCGGCGAGCGCCCCCAAGTCCGTGAGCTGTCCCTCCAATCGGGCCAACGAGCGCTCGATCAAAATTGGCACGGGCAGATTGGCGTGAACCACTCCCTCTGGCCGCAACCCGCAGATCGACAAATTTGGTGGCGGCATCTCTGGAGACTTCAACGGCATAAGTCGTCCTCTCGGGCGTCCAGCGGCGATGTGACCGGGATGCGAAGATTATAGCCAGAAAGCTCCCGCACGGATGCAACGGATCACCACGGCGGCCGGGTCAATGAGGGATCGGGCCGACTTGACAGCTTTCTCTCGCCTGGTTTACGATACGGCCTGCCTGGAAAATTGCCACGGAGCCGGCCATCTTGGTCATGGAGGACGTCTTTTTATGCCGCCGCTCGAATCTTTCATCGGGCCCTCGACTCGACGTCTTATCGACCTCAACCTGACCGGGTCTTCTCCAGTTCTGGTATCGGCCACCCCGACGATTCCATCTCTGGCTTGTCCCGACACAGCCCAACTGGGTGATGGGAAGGGCGTCAACCACATCTTACGTTGTCGTCTCGGGAAGTGATGTCGCCTCGTGAGGCGTGGGTCTGATTCGCATTCTCCCAACGAGGTCCTGATCGCAGCATGCGAAAGCTCAACGTGCGTTTTCTGATTGTTTTGCTTGCTGTGTCGTTGGCGTTGGTCGCCGGACTCACGGCTGTCCATTACTTTCAGCATGATCGAATTGCTGCCGCGCTTTTATGGCAGGCCGAGTCAGCTCGCCACGAGAATCGGTTTGATCAGGCGGCTCGTCACTACGAGCGGTACCTGGAATTTCGCCCTGACGACAGTTCCACCCTTCTCGTCTACGCCGACATGCTCGAAGAGGAGATGAACCGCTTACCCTTGTCGGCTCGACAGCCACGAAAAATCGTCTTTTTGCTGGAACGTGTTCTGGAACTTGAACCTGATCGGGACGACATTCGGCGACGAGTCGTCAAGCATTATTTATTGCCTCGGTCTCGCCGGTACAAAGATGCCGAGGCGCACCTGGACATCCTCCAGCGCCGATCGCCGGAGGACGGATCGCTTTGGCAGCAACGGGCGGTGTGTCAGGAACAGACAGGGCAGTATCTTGCCGCCGCCGACTCATTGCAGCAGGCGGCTCGCTTCCCTCCCGATCAGATTCGCAGCCACGAACTGCTCGCGCGGCTGTTGCGACGCCGGCTCAATCGCGCTCAGGAAGCGGATGAGGTCATCGCGCGGATGGTGAACCAGTTCCCCGATTCCTGCGAAGCCTATCTCGCTCGTGCCCGTTACCGCATGGAATTCCAACTGGGCGACTTCCATGACGACGCCGAGAAAGCGATCGCGCTGGCGCCTGACAATGCCGAGGCGATCCTCCTCCACGCCCGGTCGTTGCAAATCCGAGGCAAGACTGATCGAGCCGTGAAACAACTGGAAGAAGGCATCCGCCAACATCCGAACGATGCCCGGATGTATCGTCATTTGGCCTGGATCGAGTACTTTGCTCGCCGAGCGGATTCGGCCAGGCGATGGCTTGAGGTCGGCATCGTCGCTTGTCCCGACGCTCACGAACTGCACACGGCGTTGGCGGAACTGCTGATCCAAGGCAAGATGTTTGATCAGGTTCAGAAAATCCTCGACGAATTGAAATCGCGCGGCGTCCGCGAAGAGCGCCTCCGGTACTTACAAGCCCGCATTGCCGTCGAGCAAGGGTCTTGGACCGACGCGGTCCGACAACTCGAGCGCCTTCGCACCGAATCGCGAACCGACCCGGAGTTGGCTATCCAAGTCCAGATTTTGCTGGCTCAATGTTTCAAGCAATTGGGCGATACGGATCGGCAAGCCGATTCTCTTCGCCGCGTCCTCGAGTGGGACGCCCAATCGTTGCCGGCCCGTCTCGGTCTGGCGACACTCCACGCTGCCGCAGGTCGCCTGCACGATGCCATTCGGGAGTACGAACAAATCCTTCATCTGCCGAGCGTCCCCGAGACCGTCCCGTTGGAATTGGCCCGGCTGATGATCCTGCGAAAGCGCCGCCATCGGGCGGATCCCACCACCTGGAGCGACATCGAAAAGCTCATCTCCCAGGCTGAACAGCGACGCCCCAATGGATTGGAAGCTCTGATCGTTCGCAGCGAATTTCTTTTGGCCCGTCAGCGCGTGAACGAGGCCGTCGCTCTGTTAGCGTCGAATGTCCCCCAAAGCACGGATCCGAGAGCTTGGATCCAGTATGCCCGTTGTGCGGAAATTCTGGATCGTTCGGGACCGGACATCCTCGATCAAGCTCAGCGCGCCCTGGGCGATCTTCCCGAATTGCGGTTGCAGCGAGCCGCCCTTCTCGTCCACCGCTCGCCGCTGACGGCCCGGAGCTTGGTATCCGCTTTAGAGAAACCTCCCGCGGAGTGGACCGTTGATCAGCGACACCAGCTTTGGCTTGGACTCGCCGAGTTGCACTTGGTGATGCAAGATTCCGCATCGGCTCGACGTTTGCTCCGGCGGCTGGCCGACGAGCGCCCCAACGACTTGCATTGCCGTGTTCTTCTCGCCGAGACCGCGGTCCAAGACGGTGAATGGCATCTGCTCCCGGATCTGCTGACCGAGATCCGACGACTCGAGCCTCCCGGCGGTTCGATCACCCCCATGTTGGAGGTTCGACACGCTCTCGCCTTGGCCGAGCAGGGCGAGGTCTCGGCCCTCGAACGCGCGCGATCTCTTTTGCAGTCCTTGGCACAGCAAAGGCCCAACTCCGCCCTCGTGCATCAAGCTTGCGGTCGGTTGGCGCAGTGCGAAGGTGACCCAGCGCGAGCCATCTCGCACTTTCGTCAAGCGCTGGAACTCGGCGACACCGATTTACAGACCCCCTATCGTCTGGTTCGCCTTTTGGTCGAGTCGGGCAAGACGAACGAGGCCGAGGTCATCCTGAATCGCGTCCAACAACGATCATTGCTACCCGTCGAAAAACAACGGTCCATGTTGTCGCTCGTCGCCCCTTTAGTCCGTAGTGCCGTCGTGCAGCAGGTCATCCAACAAACCTGGGATGCGGATTCCCCCGACCCGAAAGAACTCATCTGGCAGGGCAAGATGCTATGGGACACCGGCGACAAAAAGTCGGCCTACCAGTGCTTTCGCTCGGCCCTGGAGAAAGGACGACATCTTCCGGAAACCTGGGTCACTCTCGTCGAAGCGCTGTCGGCCGATGGTCAATCGGACGAGGCTCGTCGGCTCCTCGACCAGGCGAAAAAAAGCCTGCCCGTCGATCTCGCGCGTCGGGTCGTTGCCATCAGCCATGAGGCCATGCATGACCACGATCGCGCTTTGCAAGTGTATCGGGAAATCATGCAGGCCGGTTCGCTTGATCCCGACCTGCTCCGGCGATTCGTTCGTTTGTTGATTCTGTCGGGCCGAACAGCCGAAGCTGTGGCCACCCTCGAGCGTTTGTTCCACCAGATGAACGCGTGGGACAAACATGAAAAGGCCTGGGTTCGGCGTCATCTCGCCGTTTTGGGTATCGCCGAACGTGCCCCGGAGATGTTCCAGCGGGGATTTGAGTTGTTGCAACAAAACGAGGGAGAGATCGGCCCGTCGGTGGAGGATGTGCGTGCCAAAGTCGTCCTTCTCTCGCAACAGCCTCACGATGGTCAAACGCCGACACCGCGACAGCGAGCGATCGAGCTGTTAGAACAACTCGTTGGCCGCGGGGAGGGCAATCGCGAAGATCGCTTTGCGTTGGCTCGACTCCATGACGTGGAAGGAAATTGGGACAAGGCCGAGCACTATTACCGGGCGGTCGCCGCTTCCGATCCCCGCAACCCGATGCCGTTGGCCCATCTGACCCGACGGCTCCTACAGAAGGGAAAACCCGGCGAAGCGGAGGCCCTCGTCAAACAAATCGAAGGGCTGGCCCCAGGTAGCGTCGTGACCGCCAACCTCCGCAGTCGGGTCCTGTTTCATCTGGGTCAAATCGACGACCTATTCGCGCATCTGACGTCGTTCGTGAGTCAGGCCGAAAAATCCGACGACAGTTTGGTCCGGAGTTTTCTTGCGGCCTCGCTCTTGGACGAGTTCGTTCGGACCGGCCGCGGCCGATCGCCGGACGAGCTGGTTCGGTTGCGAGAGAAAGCGTTGCATTATTATGAGCGGAGTATCCCATTACGTCCGGAAGCCGTGGTGCGTATCGTGGCACTGTGGAGCCATTTGGGACAGCGAGAGGCAGCATTGCGATGGCTGCGTGATCCGCGGATGAAGATTCCGGTGAGCCTGCGTGCGTCGGCGGAAATCACAGCGTTGCGTGAATCCCACGCCGACGACAACGAATGCCAACGTGTGGAACAGTGGCTCCGGGCGACGGCTCGAGAGCACCCCGAGGTGAACCTGGATCTGCACCTGGCCGAACTCGCGGAGTTTCGACATGATTTCAGCACGGCGGCTCAATTATACCGTCGAGTGTTGGTGCAACAGCCCGACCATGTCGTTGCCTTGAATAACCTGGCTTGGGTGTTGGCCCACCAAGGCCCCTCGGCGGAAGCCTTGCAGCTCGTGCAGCGGGCAATTGTGACGGTCGGCCCCATTCCCGACCTGCTCGATACCCGTGCTCGCGTATATCTAGCTCTGGGACGCGCGATCGACGCAATCCACGATCTGGAAGACGCCCTCGCGGAGGCGCCGACCGCGGTGCGCTACTTTCACTTGGCCATGGCGCACGATCGCGCGGGGAACGACTCGGCGGCACGCGACGCGTTGCGTTCCGCCTTGGAGTTGGGTTTTGACGAGCGCGATCTTCACCCCGTGGATTGGCCCGACCTTGAACGCCTCAAACGCCGTTATTGATACTCAGCCTGTCCTGGGTTCCCGCCCTGCACCGGAGGCGAGCGGAAGCGGTCACGTCTCGGCCACGCGGCCGGCGGGCGTTCTAAGTCGTCGTTCCAGCGGCATTCTCCTGCATCCTTCCTCGTTGCCTTCTCTGGACGGAATCGCGGATTTCGGTATCGGCGACCTTGGCCCCGCTGCCTATCAGTGGATCGACTCCCTGGCGATGGCGGGACAGACCTGGTGGCAGGTCTTGCCACTCGGACCTGTCGGGCCGACCGCCTCGCCGTACCAAAGTGCTTCGGCCTTTGCCGGCAATCCGCTCCTGGTCAGTCCTGAACTACTGGCACGTGAAGGTCTCTTGGCCCGGGATGATATTCCTCCCGTCGACTTGCCCCGACACGCGGTCGATTTCGCCGCTGTTTTCCCCCTCAAATTCTCCCTTTTGGATCGCGCCAGCGAGACTTTTCGTGTTCGCGCTCGCGGCCTGCTCCGCGACGAATTCGACCAATTCACAACGGAAAACTCGTATTGGCTCGAGGATTTCGCCCTATTCCTCGCGCTCAAAGAAGTCCACCAGGGACGCTGCTGGCACGATTGGCCCGACGAATTGCGTCGTCGAGATCTGGCGGCGTTAAGCGAAGCTCGCCGACACCTGTCGGACGCCCTTCACCGTCACCGCTTTCACCAATTCGCTTTTTTCCATCAATGGTCGGCCCTCCGTGACTATGCCCGGCGACGCGGTGTCCGAATCATCGGCGATGCACCGATCTTCGTGAACGGCGATTCAGCCGATGTGTGGGCGCATCCACGGCTGTTTCTACTTGATGCCCAAGGGCGTCCGAGCGTCCAGGCAGGCGTTCCTCCGGACTATTTCGCGAAAGACGGCCAACTTTGGGGCAATCCTCTCTATGACTGGCAAGCGATGGCCGCCGACGATTACTCCTGGTGGGTCGCACGACTACGGACCGTCTTGAAACAAGTCGATCTGGTCCGAGTGGACCACTTCCGCGGCTTCGCCGCCGCTTGGCACGTCCCGGCCGGCGCCAGCCATGCCCGCAACGGCGAGTGGGTGCCCGGACCCGGAGTCTCATTTTTCGAGTCGCTTCGTCGGCAATTGGGCGGTTTGCCCCTCATCGCCGAAGACCTCGGCCTCATTACTCCCGATGTGATTCAACTGCGGCAAACGGTAGGCCTGCCGGGAATGTGTGTGCTGCAATTCGCGTTCGGCGGAGACGCCTGCAACCGCTATCTACCTCACAATTTCGACCGCCACTCGGTGGTCTACACCGGCACCCACGACAACGACAC
>CAKZUU010000183.1 GCA_937922175.1 uncultured Gemmataceae bacterium | reverse complement strand
GTCAGGATCAATCCCGTCAGAGCGGCGGCAATGAGCCAACGATCGGCCCGCGCCTCGCCGGTCAGATACGCGAGATATTCGAGCCGCCAGCGTGTCCCCTCTCCGGGAGCCGCCTCGCTGATTCCCAATCGTTTCTCGGCTAGGTGTCGCCAGCTCTTTGGGAGAAATCCCAAAAATTCTCCCCGCACGGCTTCGTCGAGCAGTGTGATACCCAACCCCATCGTCAATAACAGCGGCAGGAGCAAAACGATCCGGCCGGGCGCTTTCAACCAGTCGCGGATCCCGCTTCGCGAGGCGATCACCGTTACGACACCGGCATGGGGAGGCACGACTGTTCGCGCGGAGCCGAAACGCCACGCCAGGATCATTTCCACGATGAGGAGGACCAGAAACGCGAAGAGCATGTAGCGAGCCACCGCTGGACCCGCACTGGATCGAGGAACCGACTCATCCTCCGGCGACGGCACGGTAGCTCGAGCCTTGTACTCGATTTCGCCAGGATCTTGCACCACCTGGACGTTCCCCCCGCCGGTGGTGCCCTCGAGTTCGGTCGGATCGACTCGACTCAAATCGCTCTCCGAACCTAAGGCCGTGGATGAAGAAAGAGGTGGATTCACGGCGAAGAGGTACTCTCGGGGGAGATTGCCAACGGTGAGCCGATAAATCCCCGACTGGTCCGTTTCCGTGAACTGAACCCGGGCGACGTCCTCCAAACCTTCGAGGGGGACCTCACTCTCTCGCGCTTCCGGAGTGACGATACGTCCGGTTAGTCCGGCGAGCCGCACCGGGAGATAATCGAGGAGGGGTTCACCGACCGTGACGACACGAGGCGGCGTCCCCAAGGCGGCGTAGCGAGCTAATTCGTGCATGAAGGGGAGATACGCGGGAGAGCCGGGCCAACTGCCCCAGTCGATATTGACGGTGGTGGTGATGAGCAACACCCGACCGCGATGGCGCTGCCACTCGAGCACGGCGGGATCAAGTCCGCCGGTGCTGACCGGCGAGGGATCGGTAGGAGAACTGCTGCGACGCGGAGCCACAAAGGACAAGAGTCGACGGGCGGGGACTTTGGCCGGCAAGCGGACTTGGTAATACTCTCGGAAGCGCACATTCAGCAAAGCGGCTCGGTCAGTGTCGGCAGCGAACGCTGCGAGCGGCGGATGTTGAAATGCGTCGTCCGCCGCTGTCAGCGTGAAATAATGATCCTCCGGCGCACGTTTTCGCGCGATCAGCTCGGCGGGGATCAGACCGTTCCCCTCGCGATAGAGCAGTCGGTTGAAGGCTTCAGCATCGACTTGCCCTCCGAGCGTGAAAATCACGCCGCCGCCTCGTCGAAGGAAATTTTCCAAACGTGCAATTTTCCGCTCGGTCAGGCGGGCCACATCGCACACGAAGACGCAATCGTATGGGCCCAGATCGCCCAAACCGATGTCGGCGAATTGCGCCTCGCTAATGACTCGGGGTCGAAACGGACTCAGAGCGCCGCCGCTGTTACTCGCGACCACTGGATTCAACGCTGTCGCGAGGTGATAGGTCGCTTCGTCATCGCGATCGGCCGCCGGCTTACCGTTGATCAACAACACCGGAATCGAATCGCGCACGGTCGTCACCAACGAACGGGCGTTGTCGACTTCCAGGGCGTCGTTCTCGATTCGCACTTGGACGACGTACTCGCCGGCCGACAAAAATGTATGCGGAAAAGTGACGGGGACGGCGGATCCGGCGGGGACATCGACGAGCAATTGTTGTTGAATCCGCAGGCCGAAAGGTTCCGAGTCGCCCCCGTCGGATCGGGCCTTCCCGATCAGCAGATCGACTTTGAGTTGTTTGCGATCGGTGGTGCCGAAATTGTGAATCGTCGCGGTGATCGAATTCAGGGAACCCGTCAAAGTCAGGGGTTCGCTCAGGGCGATGGACGTCACGGCGAGATTATCGCTTCCCTCGCGGGCCACATCGACGACGATCAGCGGAGCGCGTTCTTGAATCCGCTGCCAAGCGTCCGCCTCGCCGACACGCTCTCCCATGGATTCGCTGGGGGCGGCCTTCACTTGCAGGATGCGTAAACCGGAGCTTTGAAAAAAGGTCCGTTGCAGGTCCGTCAGCAGGTAGACCTCACGCTGCTGATATTTCCCTAGGGGCTGGGTGACGAGGCGCTCGACCGCGTCGAGGCCGCTGGCCAAGTCCGAGATGCCGTGCGCGAGCCTGAGTTCGTCCAATTCGCGCCAGACACTGGCGGTGTTGTCAGAAGGTCCAGGTACGATCGTCTGCGTCGGAGTGGATAGCAGAATCAGGCTGAAACCATCGCCGGGTTGCGATCGGCGGATGAGATCGCGGGACCATCGCAAGGCGCGGTCGAAGCTGGTGCCGTCTTCGTGCCTCCGGGCCATGCTGTAGCTGCCGTCCACGACGATGATTCGGTGAACGCGGCCAAAGCGCGTCGTCTTGCTCACGACCCCACTGGGAAACAACCATGCCCACAGACCGTCCATCCAGGACAACGCGCTCACCATTGCCAGCAGCAGCAGAACGACGAGCAAGGTCCGCAAGGCCAGCAACAGCCATTGCTCGATCCGCAATTTCCGAGCAGCGCGTTTTTGCGCGGCCAGAAGGAAACGCATGGCGGCCCAGTCGACTACTCGGTAGCGCTTGCGGTGCAGCAGATGGATGATGACGGGGATCGAAGCGGCTCCGAGGAGAGTCGCGATCGCCGCCCACGGAGTCATGAAAAGCACGGCCCAAGTCATATTGCAGCTTGCCCTGTCTTGTCGTGAGCCGATGATCCCTCAAATCGTTCGGGAACGGAACGGTCGGCAATTCCTCTGCGAGGACCAAAGCGGAGCTATTTTTTCAGTCGTCGGGCCAAATACGCGGCCAAAGCCGTCCCCGGGTCGGCATCGGTGCGAAAAGGCACCAGGTCCACGTTCAGCGAGCGGCAACCTCGCGTCAGTTCCTCCTGCCAGCGATGCAGTTCTTCCAGGTAGCTTTCTCGCAGAGAGCGGGGGTCGGTCAGCAGATGCGGCAGTTCCTCCAGGCCACGAAACAGGGTCGGATCCTGAAAGGGGAAATCCAGCTCCGCCGCATCCATGACGTGAAAGACCACCACCTCATGCCGATCGTAGCGCAAACGTTTCAACCCGGCGATCACCTCGGCAGGCTCGTCGAACAGGTCGCTGAAGAGCATGATCAGTCCGCGGCGTCGGATACGCCCGGCCAGTTCGACGAGCGTGGAGCCGAGTCGTGTGGTTCCTCGTCCCAGTCCCGCCGCCAGGATGTTGAGCATGTCTTTCAAGTGACCCGATTGGGCCGATGGCTTGAGCACTTGTTGCACCTGCGAATCGAAGGTGGCGAGTCCGACGCTGTCGCTCTGCTGGATGATGAGGTAAGCCAGGGCCGCCGCCGTCACGCAGGCAAATTCGTACTTTGTCTGGTCGCACGAGCCGTATTTCATCGATTCGCTGGCATCGATCAGGAGCCAGCAAATCAAGTTCGTATCCTGCTCGTATTGCTTCAGGTACAGCCGTTCGTTGCGCCCGTAAACCTTCCAGTCGATGTGCTTGATGTCGTCCCCGGGGACATACTCCCGATGCTGGGCGAATTCGACGGCGAAGCCGTGGTAGGGGCTGCGATGCATTCCCGAGAGAAACCCGTCGACCACGGAGCGAGCCTTCAACTCCAAGCTGCGGACGCGAGCCAGGACTTGTGGGTCGAGCAACTTCAAACGTGAGTCAGGCATGGATGAACTCAAATCGATCAGGACGAACGGCTCCTTCCGCGAAAGGAAACCTCGGGGAGAGGAATCCGGTTTAACCGCGGTCGAGCGGCTCGCGGGGGATGGTGTCGATCAAGCGGCGAATGATGTCATCGCTCTTCACGCCATCGGCCTCAGCGTTGAAATTCGTGATGATCCGATGTCGCAGGACGGGTAACGCCATCGCGCGAATGTCGTCGCACGACACGTGGAAACGGCCTTTCAAGACCGCCCGGGCTTTCGCTGCCAGGACGAGATATTGGCTGGCTCGAGGTCCGGCCCCCCAGGTCACGTAGTCGCGGATAAAATCCGGTACCGAGGCATCATTCCTTCGTGTCGATCGGGTGAATTTCATGGCATAGCGGAGAACGTAAGGCGCTACGGGGACCCGGCGGATGATCTCTTGCATTTCGACGAGGTCTTCCGCCGACACCACCCGCTGGACCGTCGGCCGGTTCAACATCGTCGTCTGTTCAACAATCTTGAATTCCTCATCCTCGTTGGGATAGTCCACTCGAATGTTGAACATGAACCGATCTTGCTGCGCTTCCGGCAGAGGGTAAGTGCCTTCTTGTTCAATTGGGTTCTGCGTGGCGAGAACGAAGAACGGCTCGGGGAGCTTGTGACGGTTGCCCCCCACTGTCACCTGTCGCTCTTGCATGGCTTCCAGAAGGGCCGCCTGGGTCTTCGGCGGAGTTCGATTGATTTCATCCGCCAAAACCACATTCGCAAACAACGGACCGTGAAGAAACTTAAAATGCCGCGCCCCCGTCGCCTTGTCGTCTTGCAAAATGTCTGTCCCGGTAATGTCCGAGGGCATCAGGTCCGGGGTGAACTGAATGCGGTTGAAGGTCAGATTCATCGAGTCGGCCAGCGTGCGGATCATCAATGTCTTCGCCAAACCCGGGACACCCACCAACAGGCAATGTCCTTGAGCGAACAGGCCGATGAGTAACTGTTCCAGAGCGTCCGTCTGACCGACGATGACCTTTCGGCACTCGTTCAAAATTTGCTGACTGGCTTCTTTGAGTCTCTCGACGGCTGCCAAATCCCCCTCCAAGCGCGGGTAGGTTGGTTCGTTGGTCGATGCGGGAATTACCATGGGGACGGCCTCGTCGGAAACTTCAACATCCTGCTCGGCCACGACCCAGTTGCCGCAGTCGCACAACCGCTTTCCGCCGGGCCTCACTAGCAGGACCATGCCGCAATGCTCACAGCGTACCGATTCCATGAAGTCTCTCAAGAAATTGTCGATCGCTTACCTAGTCCATCATACCAGGAAGGCGGGCGTTCGATGAGGCTACTCGCGGGGCCGTACCACATACCACCGTCCGCCGCTGACGACCACCGTGGCGTGACGAGCCGCAAGCAACATCGCCTGAGGACTGTCCGCGGGAAACGCATGAGCGTACTGTGTCCGGCCTGTCCCTGGATTCAAGGCGTGAAGGGTCAGCATTCGTCGCTGCAGCCCCCACGTCAATTGATTCCATGCTTCCTGGACTCCACCCCAACTGGGCACTCCCCCGAGCAAACGACGGGCTCTTTGTGCCAAGTCGTTCACCTCCGCGCGAGGGAT
>CAKZUU010000182.1 GCA_937922175.1 uncultured Gemmataceae bacterium | reverse complement strand
TCGTCGCCGGGGCTGGGGAGCCATTCCAAGACATACAAGGTGCCGTCGGACCCGAAGGCGATGCCGACGGGGTTGATGATCGTCGGCTCCTCAGCGACGATTTCTAATTTGAAACCGGCAGGCGTCCAATAACCTTTTAATCTCGGGTCCTGCTCGCCCTGATCCACGATCTTGAGCCAATTCGGCGCGGGTTTGGGCGGGAACTGCGGCTGATGAATGTCAATGGCGGAGGCGAATCCGGGCCAAAGGGCCACGAGGAGAGCGATTCCTAGCCTCAAGGTCTAGTCTCCGAATCGAGGGAGCCCGAAATCTCCGAGGACCGCGGCCGTCGTCAAAGAGCGGCGCGGGGCGACGGGCTCGGCTCCCGTCGGTGGGGGATGTTGGCATACAATGGCACACAATCTTATTTTGCTCAGGATCGCTCGCGATGGCAGCGCAATTCTCCGATTCCGGCGTCTCCTTCCTCTATCCCGAAAATTGGTCGCTCGAACGCGATGAGATCGAGGGCGGTTGGCTTGTCACCGTCCAAAGCCCCGCCACGTCGTTCCTGATGCTCTGTATGCGACATGACCGTCCAACACCGGAAAATCTCGCGCAGGCAGCTCTCGACGATCTTCGGGAATCTTACCCCGAACTCGAGGCGGAACCGGGTGCCACCACTCTCGCCGGTCGGTTGGCGCACGGCTTCGATGTCCGCTTTTTCCTGTTTGATCTGACGAATACCTGCTGGTTGCGCACCTTTCGAAGCAGAGAAGGAACTGTCCTGGTGTTGTGGCAAGTGAATGATCTGGAAATGGAAACTCATGAACCGGTGCTGCGAGCCATCGGCGCGTCGTTGCAGATCCGTTGAAGCGCTTCGGGGCTGGGAATCTCTTGAGAGGCTGGATCAAATCAACTCGCCGAAGGCGTCGTTTGCTGCGGCCACCGTTTGTTCGATTTCGACTTGGGAATGAGCGACCGAAACGAAGGCAGCCTCGAACTGACTGCACGGAAGATACACGCCCCGTTCGATCATCGCCCAGAAGAACTGGGCGAATCGGCGGGTATCGCTCTTTTGAGCACTCACCAGGTCGGTGACCGGATCGCCGGTGAAGAACAGTGTCCACATGCTGCCGCAGCGGTTGATGACATGAGGGACGCCGGCAGCAGTGGCGGCCTGGGACAATCCCGAGCAGAGTCGGTCGGTCAGTTCGTCGAGCCTTTGGTACGGCGGATTTTGTTGCAATTCACGCAGGGTGGCGATGCCCGCGGCCATCGCGAGCGGATTGCCAGAGAGGGTCCCGGCTTGGAACACCGGCCCCGCGGGCATGATTTTCTCCATGATGTCGGCGCGGCCACCATAGGCTCCGACGGGAAGCCCACCGCCCACGATTTTTCCGAGCACCGTCAAATCGGGTGTGATCCCCAACAACTGCTGGGCGCCACCCCACGACAGACGAAAACCGGTCATGACTTCGTCGAAAATGAGCAGTGCGCCATGCTCCCGGGTCAGATCACGCAAGGCGGTAAGGAATCTCGCCGACGGACGCACCAGCCCCATGTTCCCGACGACTGGTTCAACGATCACGCCGGCAATGTCGCGGCCGCGACGGTCGAAAGCGGCACTCAGGGCCTCTACGTCATTAAAAGGCAAGACCAACGTGTCGGCGGTGCAGCCTGGGGGTACACCCGGGCTACTGGGAACGCCGTGAGTCAGGGCACTGGAACCGGCCGAGACCAGCAGGGCATCGACGTGGCCGTGATAGCACCCCGCAAATTTCACGATCACGTGTCGTCCGGTGAAGCCCCGTGCCAGGCGGATGGCGCTCATTGCTGCTTCAGTGCCGCTGCTCACCATGCGTACCATGTCGATCGAGGGGACAGCCGAGATGATCAGTTCCGCGAGTTCGCTCTCAACCTCGGTCGGGGCACCGAAGGTTGAACCTCGGCGGACCGTGACTTCGACGGCGGCGACGACGCGAGGATGGCAGTGGCCGAGAATGAGGGGTCCCCACGAACCGATGTAGTCGATGTATCGGTGCCCGTCGATGTCGAAGACGAAGGGACCTTCGCCCCGCGCCATGAAAATGGGCGATCCGCCGACGGCACCGAAGGCACGGGCGGGGCTATTCACTCCCCCGGGAATCAGACGCTTGGCTCTCTCGAACGCTTCTCGGCTTCGGGAACGCGGCTGCCCAGTCACTTATCGTCGTCCGCCTTTCGTTTGAATTGCGAATAAATTTCCTCCGCCAGGCGGCGGATTTCCTCATTGGGATCATCCTTGTACAATTCGCGCGTGGTCTCGGCGAGGCTTTTCAGGTCGTTCATTTTGAATTCCTGTTTCAACGCCTTGGCCTGTTCCAATTTTTCCTCAAGTAGGGCGAGCCGAAACGTGATGGGGTCCCGAATGACATCGGGCTTCTTGCTGCGCTGTTCTTGCACACGTTTTTTTAGCTGCTCGAAACGAAGATCCGCGAGGCGTTTGGCGACGATCATGTCGGGGTCTTTTTCCGCGAGTTCTCTCGCCTGCCACCATCGTTCGCCGGCGGCGGGATAATCACCATAGTTTTCGTAACGCATGGCCTCAAACGCGAGGGCTTCGTAGTTGGAGTCGATTTTTTGCCAATCGAAGTACTCGCTTTTGACCCGCGGATTGCCAGCGTTGCGTTTTAACTTCGCGAGCAGGTCGCTTGTCTCGGCCAGGTCTTTCCAATTCTTGACTTGCTCGGCCCGAGGGTCATCCGGGTAATAGTGGAGAAACTCGCGCACGGGGCCGTCGCGCCCATCGATGCGATAAAGGGCCTCGAGAAATTGCTCGCTTTCGATCAGCCGTTGGGCGCGACGGTACAGCGAGTCGGCCGAGGGCGGCCTCATGGCGAGGAGGAGGACCCCGGCAAAGACGAAGAGGAACAACACGGCCGCGGGCAGAATGAACCACGCCCGGGTGTAAAAAGGTGGTTTTTTCTTGCGAATTTTCTTCTTCTGCAGGGCTCCACGGAGGGTCCGGGCGGCTTCGCGGTCCGTTTCATCGATGATATTGGTTTGGATCCGTCGATCACCGACACGGGCTTGGACAGCATCGACGGCAGCGCTCTTCCCCGCGTAAAACTTTTCCATCCCCTCATCGAGTGCTTGGGCAACCATCGCGGCGTTGAGCGGCCGGTGTTCCGGTTTCTTCTCGAGCAGTTGAAGAACGATCGTCTCCAACCACGTCGGGATCTCGCCCATGCTCGTTCCTTTGAGCGACCAGTTCGGGCGAGGCGGTGGCTCGTTGACATGTTTGGTAAACATCTCGATCGGTGACTCGGCAGTAAACGGTTTCCGTCCGGTCAACAACTCGAAGAGGACCACACCCAGAGAATACAGATCGGACTTGCTTGTGACGGTTTCGCCTTTGCATTGTTCGGGCGACATGTAGGCGGCCGTGCCGACCGTGCAGTTGGCGGCGGTGAGCGCCGTCACGTCCATGTCTTTGGCGATTCCGAAGTCGGTCAGTTTGATCGTCCCGTCTTCGAGCCGCATCAGATTCGACGGTTTCAGGTCGCGGTGGATGATTCCCTTGTCATGGGCATGCTGCAAGGCAGCGCAGACCTGTTTGCCGATGTGGACGACCTCTTCCCAGGAAAAGCGGACTCGTCGCGCCAGCACCTGATCTAATGACTCGCCTTGGACAAATTCCATTGCGAAGTACGGAGTGCCTTTGGTGCGACCCGCGCCAAAGAGACGGACGATATTGGGGTGCTTGAGTTGTTTGAGGATTTCGGCTTCGCGTTCGAAACGGCGGACAGCGGTCTCGTTATTGGCCAAACCCAAAGAGATGACCTTGAGGGCAACGACCCGACCGTCCTCATAGACGGCTTTGTAGACGGTGCCCATGGCCCCGCTGCCGAGTTCCTCTTTCAGTTCAAACGGTCCGATACGCTGACCTATGATCATGGGAGTCAGTCTCCCGGAGCACCTGATCCCCTGCGTTTCCTACGTGGGCCGACCCTCTTTGGCTCATCCAAAGGCGGCCCGTCATCGGAGCCACTGAGCGGCTTGGCGGGCATGGTAGGTTAATATCATGTCGGCCCCCGCTCGACGGATGCTGGTTAAAATTTCCAGGGTGATTCGCCGCTCGTCGATCCAACCGGCGGCCGCGGCCGCCTTCACCATGGCATACTCGCCGCTGACGTTATAGGCAGCAACCGGGACGCGGAACTCGTCTTTGACGCGGCGGATAATATCGAGGTATGCCAAGGCCGGTTTGACCATCACCAGATCCGCCCCTTCCGCGAGATCCAAGGCGACTTCACGAAGCGCCTCATCAGAGTTGCTCGGGTCCATCTGATATCCGGAGCGGTCACCGAACTGGGGAGGCGATTCGGCGGCCTCGCGGAACGGGCCATAAAATGCCGACGCGTATTTCGCCGAGTAACTCATGATCGGGATGTCAGAGAACCCCGCATCG
>CAKZUU010000181.1 GCA_937922175.1 uncultured Gemmataceae bacterium | reverse complement strand
AACCATCGCCAACCAGGTGCGAACATCACCCGGCCGCGATCGCGTCAACTCCCGGGCAAATCGGACCACCTCCTCCGGCTGCTCCATCCGCTCACACCACAAGCTGAGCATGCGCCAGGCCGTGTCCTGACCCGGGTCGAGTTTCAGGGCCTCTTTGACTTGCGCCACTGCCTCGGCGGAATGTCCACTTTTCCACAGTTTGTCGGCGAACAAGGCACGATTGGCAGGGTCCAAAGGAGCCCGCGCCACCGCTTGACGCAACAACTCACAGGCATCGTCGAGCCGGCGTCGACGATCGAGCGCTTCGGCCAATTCCCGAATCGCCGGTCCCCAACCCGGACTGATTCGCAACGCTTGCCGTAACGATTCGATTTGCCCCTCATCATCGCCGGTGTGGGCACAAACTTCGGCGCGATCAAGCCACAGTCGAGGCAACATGGGGAAGCGGTCGATTGCTTGTTCGTTCAGCGATCGAGCTTCGGGGAATCGCTCCATCGCGAGTAATTGATGCGTCATCACCGACCAGGTCTGCCAAAGGTCCGGCCGAGCGTCCAGCAACTCTTGAAGAGCTTTGTGAACTTCGTGCGGTTCCAGCGTGTGGACGGCATGACCGAAATACGCGATGACTCCCTCACCCAGGTGCGGTTGGCGGGCCAACTCTTCTTCGATAAATTCCAACTCGTCGCGGCGTTCGGCCCGTCCCGGAGCCAACGACATCAATTCGGCGATGGCCAATTCATTATCGATCGACAATCGCAACGCGGCACGGTACTGTTCTCGGGCTTCCTCGTGGCGACCCGCCAACGTCAAGCAACGACCCAAGACGCAATGATACGACGGGGAGGGTGGTTCCAATCGGGCCGCAATTTCCATCTCGCGTTCCGCTTCGCCGTACCTTTTCAATTCGGCCAGATGCAAGGCCAACTCTCGGTGGGCCCAGGCATCGCTGGGATGAAATTCGATCAGTTTGCGGACGACCGGCTCCGCCGCCGCCGGCCCTTCCAGCCGCAGCCACTCGATCCGCAACTGTAACAGGCCGAAATGCCGCGGATGACGCTCGGTGAGAGCCTTGAGGTAATCCAGGGCGGCCATACGACTCTCTGTTTCCGCGAGGCGGAGGGCGATGGCACGGTGAGCGTCCAATGCCAATGGCTCGGCTGCCGCTACCTCGCGCCAATATTGCAGCGACTCGAGTAACTGACCTTGCAAGCCCGCCAAATTCGCCGCCGCTCGGAGCCAAGCTGTCGGGCGAACTTTGTCCTTGGCTGCTCGCAGCAGACTCTGCGCCACTTTGAACTCGCCGTACGCCGCCCGCATCTCCGCCGCAAACAACATCAGCTCGCCATCGGTCGGCCGACGCGCCAACGCATAATCGAGGACGGCAAAGGCATCGTCTGTCCGCTCCAGATCGGTCAAGGCATGGAACAAGATACGCGCATATTGACCAGAACGGTCGCCGAATCGGCTGACGCGATCCTCCAGCCATCGCACCGCTTCGTCGGTTCGATTCAAGGCTCGGGCTGACCGCAGATAATGACGGGCCAGGCCGTCCGAGGAATCATCCAGGCAGGCGGCGAAGCGGTAGAGCTCGAGTGCTTCTTCCTTTCGTTGCTGTTCCCAGAGCAGATTGGCCAGATGGTAATAGGCGGTGGCGAAATGCGGCCGGTTGCGAATCACCGTGCGCAGGAGTCGCTCAGCCCGGTGATGCTCACGGGCATCGTGCATCAATTCCTGGGCGTAGAGCAGAGGGAAAATCAGATCAGCCGTTGGGTGCTCCGAGAGCCGACGCAACAGCGCCAGTCTCTCTTCCCGTCGATCCAGATCGCGCAGGACATGCGCGCGGGCCAAGAGAAACGTCGGGTCGTCAGGGAATCGTTGCAACAGTTCGTTGAGGGCGGCTAACTGCTCGACATTGTGGGCGTCGTAACGGCCCAGGAGAAAGCGCGCGTGGAGTGTCAGGCGATGTTCCGGAGCCTCGTGTTGCATCTGGGCGAGAATGGCCCCGGCCAACTCTCGATCGAATGATTCCATCGCTCGATGCAGCCGGTACACTTGCTCGTAGAGCGCTCCGTCGGGAAGATCGAGATTGTCTAGGCGAGCGGCTTCGTCCGGGGGAACAGCGACGAGGGCCCGGGGTCCGTTGGCCTTGAATCGCTCCAAGAGCGGTTCGAGCATCATTTCGCCCAGGTGCCGCTCGTTCGGATCGCGGAAGAGCAGGACGCCCCGGCGTTGATCGTAGCCGGCGATGGCTTGAAGTTGGGTGTACGTGGCTTCAACAACACTCAGGGCGACTGGCACCCCGGCATCAAGGAGGGCATGCAACGCCTGGGAAGTGGCGGTGAATTCGCGGACGATCCAGGGCTGATCATCGCTGCCCGGGCTGGGTTGCTCGATCCAGCGTCGTTCCTGGTACTCCGCCGGAGCATCGAGGCGGAATGGCTCGTCCGAGGGAAGCGGCTCGTTGGGGCGCCAGTATCGGCGAATCATCACCAGCGCCGCGGGGGCCGTCACCTGCAACGATCGAGGCAAACGTTCGAGACGATCCAAGACGACCCGACGGGCTTCAGGCACCGCTGTTCCGAGCCGTTCGGCCAACGTTCGGTGAAAGCCATCTCCTGCCCGAGCGGCGTGTTCGCGGGCCCCGGCCAGGTCGCCTAATTCGTAGAGGACGTCGGAGCGTCGGGCCGCCAGCCATTTGGACACCTCGGACTCCATCAACGGCGAAAGCTCGGCAAAGCGCTCGTAACTGCGCTGGGCCTCCGCATG
>CAKZUU010000180.1 GCA_937922175.1 uncultured Gemmataceae bacterium | reverse complement strand
ATCCTCACGAGGAGTCACCGGCGGAAGCGTGGGAACTTCGGTGGTGATCGGCTCTGCCGGGGTTCGTCGGACCCCGTAGAGCGGATCGGGAGGCAACAGCGGATGGGCCGCCTCCCAGCGCTTCCGGGCTGCTTCGTCCGGCTCAAAGGAAGGGTTGTTTCGTCGCTCGGGTTGCAGCAAATACTCGGCGAATCCGGGCAATTCCTTTTGCAGAACCGGGTCGACCCCTACCAAACGCACTCGATGGGTAACATGGCGACCGCGATAGTTGAACTGGATGAGAGCGAATAGATCGACCGAGGGGGCCATTGCCCGAATCAGCGGCCCGGCCGGTGACTGGCGAATTCGGATCATCATGTCCTCGGCGGTCGTGGGAAACCCCACCATCGGATCGGTCGATTCGATGACGATATCCGACTGCATGTCGTGAAGTTTTTGCGTCAGCTTCGTGCTGAAGCCGGTCATGACGCCGTTGACCACGATCAACGTCGCCACACCCAGCATGACGCTGACCATGCAGATAAAGGCGAGACGGCGCGTCTTCAGGTATCGTGCCCAGAGGAGCAAGATGTACATCGGTCCCTCGATGCTTCGTTGTTTACGGACCCGCGAACAACCCGGTTAATCTTTTTTCTCTGGTCGGAGCAATGGAAAGAGGATGACATCGCCGATGCTAGCCGCATCCGTCAGGAGCATGCACAATCGGTCGATACCGATTCCCAATCCCCCCGCGGGAGGCATGCCGTAACGCAAGGCTCGGATGAAATCGTCGTCCATTTTGGCCATCGATTCTTCCTCGGACAAACCGGCCAGCTGCCGACGAAACGTCTGCTCTTGGGTCACCGGGTCATTCAACTCGGTGTACGCGTTGGCCAATTCCATGCCCTGAATGTACAACTCGAAACGTTCCGCGATGTCCGGATGTCCTCGTTTGCGTTTGGTCAGGGGGCAGAGAGCTGCGGGATAATCGTAAACGAAGATCGGGCCTTGCAGATGCTCTTCAACATGATGTTCAAATAACTCGTGAACCAGAACGTCGTGCTCCTTGGTGATCATCTGCCCAGTCGTTGCGTCCTTGACGGCCAAGGGAAGGCGGGAGGTTTCGGCGCGTTGTCGCACTGCCGACACATCCCGCATGTCGACACCGACGTAGCGCCGAAACAGCTCGGTATAAGAGGCTCGCTGCCAGGGTGGGGAGAAGTCGATTTCACGGCCGGAATAGGTCAATTTTCGGGTGCCCGCCAGAGCATCGACACACGCGACGATCAACGCCTCGGTTAAATCCATCATGGTCTGATAATCGCCATAGGCTTGATACAGTTCCATCATGGTGAATTCGGGGTTGTGCTTTCGGCTGATACCTTCGTTGCGAAAGACACGGCCGATCTCGTAAACCTTCTCGATGCCGCCGACGAGGAGGCGTTTGAGGTGCAGTTCCAAGGCAATCCGCAGGTAAAGCGGCAGATCCAAGGCGTTGTGATGGGTGATGAAGGGTCGGGCGGCCGCTCCCCCCGCGATGGCATGGAGAGTCGGCGTCTCGACTTCCATAAATCCGCGTGAGTCCAAATATTGCCGAATCGTGCGAATCAACAATACACGCTGCTTCGCTCGCTTCAGGGTCTCGGGGTTGTAAATCAAGTCGAGATAGCGCAGGCGCTGGCGCCGTTCGACATCGACCAGGCCTTTATGCTTATCTGGGTGCGGCTCCAGCGATTTTGCCAGCATCGTCAGCGAGTCGGCAAAAATCGTCGGTTCCCCGGTCTTGGTTTTGCCGAAGCGGCCCTCGGCACCGATCAAATCGCCCAAATCGAGGTGACGGGCCAGTGCCCAGCCGAGTTCGCCCACCTGTTTTTTGCCGATCATCACTTGCATTTCGCCGGTGTGATCCCACAAATGCAGAAAGTGGACGTTCCCCATGATGCGGCGGAGCTTGATCCGCCCCGCGATCCGGGCTCGAGGCTGTTGGCTCTCCTCGGACGCGATCGGTTGTTCAAGGACCTCAGCAATGGCTTGGTGACGGTCGAATCGCCCTCCCCAAGGATCGATCCCCAATTCTTCGATTCGCCGCAGTTTCTCGGCGCGGCTCACTTCGTGTTGCGGCTCAGTGGTCACGGAACATCCGTCCTTTAAAGCTTCGCCGGGCTCCCTTCTATATCAGATTAGGGGAAACCGGGGCAAGTCGGACCACCGAGTTGGACCCCCAGAGAATTTGCTGCGTTGTCGTCGACTGGAAAAATCTCGTAGAATAAAGGAGTCCCTCCTAAACGCACGGCGGTTCCTGCCGTGAACCATTGTAAACTGTGGGTTTTGGTTCGGAGCCGGTTTCCCACCTGACGTGAAGCTGACCGCGAGCACCAAGAGGGTTGACCATGAGACGCTATGGCTTCGCCTTGCTGACATGGGGGTCGTTCGTCGGCTTGGCCGTCGCTGATGGAAAGCTCGAGTACAATCGGCACATTCGTCCGATCCTTGCGGATAACTGTTTCGCCTGTCACGGGCCGGACAGTGCCGCCCGCAAGGCCGGCTTACGACTCGATCAACGGGAGGCTGCCATCGAGGCCGGAGCCATCGTTCCGGGGAAGCCGCAAGAGAGCGAATTGATTCGCCGACTCCATGCCCAGGGCAGCGACGCGATGCCGCCGCCCATGACGAAGAAACAGGTCAGTGACGAACAAAAAAAGCTATTGGCCCGATGGATCCAAGAAGGGGCGGAGTATCAGCCGCACTGGTCGTTCATCCCCCCTGTTCGGCCCAGCTTGCCGGACGTTCGGAACAAAGAATGGGTGCGTCAGCCCATTGATCACTTTATCCTCGCCCGCCTCGAAGCTGTCGGCCTGTCTCCCGCTCCCGAGGCGGATCGACGGACATTAGCTCGCCGACTCAGTTTGGACCTGACCGGTCTCCCACCCGACCCGGCCGAGGTCGAAGCCTTTGTCCAAGACACGTCTCCGGATTGGTATGAAAAGTACGTCGATCATCTCATGAAAAGCCCGGCATGGGGCGAACACCGCGCTCGGTATTGGCTGGATGCGGCCCGCTACGCCGACACCCACGGCATCCATTTCGACAACTACCGCGAGATCTGGGCCTACCGCGATTGGGTCATCAACGCTTTCAATCGCAATATGCCCTTCGACCAATTCACCATCGAACAATTGGCCGGCGACTTGCTACCCAACCGCACACTGGATCAATGGATTGCCACCGGCTTCAATCGCTGCAATATCACGACGAGCGAGGGAGGAGCGATCGACGAAGAGTATTTGGTGCTCTACGCTCGAGATCGAACCGAAACGGTGTCGCAGGTGTGGTTGGGTTTAACGGCGAATTGCGCTGTCTGCCACAACCATAAATTCGATCCGCTGACGATGCACGACTTCTATTCGATGTCGGCCTTTTTCAACAACAATACGCAGCGAGCGATGGACGGCAACGTCAAGGACACGCCGCCGGTCGTCTTCGTGCCCAAATTCGAGGATCGTGCCCGATACGAGGAGATCGGCCGACTGAAGTCATCGTTGCAGCAACAGCGAGAAGCGCGAACACAGTCCGCCAGGGCAGCGTTCGACGAATGGGCCGCCACCGCGAAGCCCGAAAACGTCGAACAGCCGGAACCCACGGAAGGACAAGTCTTCTTCGCTGCCTTGAACGAGGGGCACGGCAAAAAAGTGCAGTTCGAGGCCCAAGGCGCGATGCGGTCCGTCGAGCTTTCTGCCGATCCCGAGTGGACCGAAGGCCGTTTCGGCGGCAAAGCGCTGAAACTCCCGCCGGGCAATCAGTTGGTCCTGCCGGACATCGGCGACTTCGACCACGGACAGCCCTTCTCTTTCGGCTGCTGGGTCAAACTCCCCGGCAACAATGTCTCCGGTGCCATCTTCGGGCGGATGGACGAGGGAAACGACTTTCGCGGCTGGGACCTGTGGGTGCAGGGC
>CAKZUU010000179.1 GCA_937922175.1 uncultured Gemmataceae bacterium | reverse complement strand
CCAAGAGTTCATTTGCTATAACCCGGCGCGCTTGCCCTCGCCGGCTCAGTGGGTGACGGTCCATCGCATCCGGGTCAAAGATTCGTTCACCCGGCTCTGGTGGCTCTCGCCAACACCTTATCCGAAGGCGGACAATCGGCGCGTTCTGACCGAGTACAGCAAAAGTATGAAAAAGTTGCTCGCGCGAGGCACATTCAACCCGGGCAAACGACCGTCGCAGCATCATCTGTCGCCGCACCATTTCTTGCGCGATCACGGCGGGGCGATACCGCCCAATGTGCTGATCCCGCCCGCTTCCGAAGTGCCCGAGTCGGTGCTACCGATCTCGAACACTGCCAGCCGGACGCATTACCGTCTCGCGTGCAAAACTCACGGTAAAGTACCTCACCCCGCGGTAATGCCCGAGCCGTTGGTCGAGTTCTTCGTGCAATTCTTGACCGATCCGGGCGATGTCATTCTCGATCCGTTCGCCGGGAGTAATACCACAGGATCTGTCGCCGAACGCTTGGGCCGGCGTTGGCTCGCCATCGAAGCGAATGCGGAATACGCCGAGGCGTCGCACATTCGCTTCTTGCCCGTGCCGACCGCAGCGTGATCTTTTTCGTCGGGGCGCATCGAGCCGAAGCCTCATCGACTGCCTATTTCTGTTGTTATGAAAACGGTGGCATGCGCGATGGGGCTGACCGTTCTCGTCGTGGGCCCTGTCGGGGCTCACGACCTGGGTGTAGAAGTTCACCTTCGGGGCGATACGGTCGAAGTCCAGGTGTTTTTCGATGACGACAGCCCGGCGGCGAAGGCCCAAATCATCGTGACGGATCTCGCCAAGACGATCGTGGCACAGGGCCAGGCTGACACAGCCGGCCGTTGGTCATTCGCTGCCCCGCCTCCCGGCACATATCACGTCACGGCTGACTCCGGAGACGGCCATCGGCAAACGGTCACCCTGACGGTTCCCGATGTTGGGAGGGCCCGTCCTGTCGTGCAAGGCGACCACCGCCGAGAATTCACACGTCTGCGTTGGAAGGGATTGGCCCTGGGTCTTCTCATTCTGGCAGCCCTTCCGTTGGCCACCCGTGTTCTCTGCCGACGTGCTTCGACCTCCGATCACCTGTTGAAAAAGAACGACATGAGCGGGTGAGGGAGAGGCACCGCTTTGATCGTTTCGCTTGGGAAAGCGACCGAATACAACCCACTTTTTGATATGCTAAATGAGGTCCCACCGCTCCTTCTGGAGCCTACCGAGTCCGGCAACGAGCCAGGGTTGTGCAATGAACGTTGTCAAAACGGGCTGTAAAGTGCTGCTGTTCGTTTGCTTGACACGGTGCGAATGGTCGGTCCCGGTACTGGGACAGACCCTACCCTCCGCCGACGATCCTGACCACGCGGCCAAAATGGCTCGAGGCTTGCAGCTGTTCAAAGACCAGGTTCGTGTCATTCTGGTGGAGAAGTGCCTGAGATGCCATGGCGGGAAGGAGACGGAAGCTGGCTTCGACTTGAGTGACCGCGATCGGCTTCTGAAAGGTGGCGACTCGGGACCTGCGGTTTTGCCGGGGCGCGGTGCCGACAGTCTGATGGTGAAGTTGTTGCGTCACGCCAAAGAGCCGCATATGCCCAAGGGCGGACCGCGGTTGACCGATACCACCATCCATTCGATCGCGGCCTGGATCGATGCGGGAGCGCCTTACGATCAACCGTTAATCGATCGCGTGGATCCGAAGGCGTGGATTCGTGCCCGAATTGACCCATCGGCCAAGAGGCATTGGGCTTTCCAACCGCTGCGGCGAGTCGAACCACCGCCTGTCCGCGAGGAGGCATGGTGCCGCACCCCGATCGATCGATTCATTCGGGCTCGGCAAGAAGATTTGGGGATTCGTCCGAACCAACCGGCGGACCGCCGGCGGCTGATTCGTCGAGCCTATTTCGATCTGATCGGTTTGCCCCCGACTCCCGAAGAGGTCGAAGCGTTCGTCTCGGATGCTTCGCCCGATGCCTGGGAAAAAGTCATCGATCGTTTGCTGAAGTCGCCGCACTACGGTGAGCGCTGGGGTCGGCATTGGCTCGACCTCGCCCGATTTGCGGAGAGCCACGGCTTTGAACACGATTATGACCGACCGACCGCTTTCCACTACCGCGACTTCGTCATCAAGGCGCTCAACGACGACCTGCCTTACGACGATTTCGTCAAATGGCAGTTAGCGGGCGATGAATACGCCCCGCAGGAACCGCTTGCCTGGATGGCGACGGGCTTCCTGGCGGCCGGCGTCCACAGCACACAGATCACGAAAAACGAGGTCGAGCGCCACCGTTACGACGAACTCGACGATATGCTGGCCACCACGGGGACGGCGATGCTCGGCCTGACCTTGGGTTGCGCCCGGTGCCACGACCACAAATACGACCCGATCCCCCAAGGCGACTATTACCGATTGCTGTCCTCCTTCACCACCACCGTGCGGAGCGAATACGAATTGGACCTCGACCCCGAGGGCTACAAGAAAGCTTTGGCCGCCTGGGAGGCGGAACACCGACCCCTCGTGAACGCGGTCGTGGAGTACGAGAAATCACAGTTACCCGAGCGATTCGCCGCGTGGGAACGAGACAAGAAATCGCTTCCGCCGTCCTGGATTGTGCCAGAATTGAAGCAGAGTCGATCCGGCGGGGGAGCGACCCTCACCAAGCAAGACGACGGGAGCATCGTGGTCAGCGGCACCAACCCGCCGATCGAAACGCTTGTTCTGACCTATTCCACGAATCAGGTCGGTTTGAACGCCCTTCGCATCGAGGCCCTGACGCACCCGACTCTCGTGAAAAACGGCCCCGGACGTGGTGCCAATGGAAACTTCGCTCTGACCGATTTGCGGGTGGTGGCCAAATCC
>CAKZUU010000178.1 GCA_937922175.1 uncultured Gemmataceae bacterium | reverse complement strand
CAATCACGACCCGGCCCATACCTTCATGAACACCGGCACGACGATCAGTGGCCGGCCCAGCATGGGATCGTGGATCTGGTACGGCTTGGGGAGCGAAGGCGACAATCTTCCGGGATTTGTCGTCCTGACATCGACGGGCCGCTCCGGGCAGAATCAGCCAATCGCTTCGCGGCAGTGGTCGGCGGGCTTCTTGCCCAGCCGCTATCAGGGTGTTCACTTCCGATCCAAGGGCGAACCCGTGTTGTATGTCGGGAACCCCCCGGGCGTCACATCGAGTCGGCAACGAGACATTGTCGAGGCGACGGCCGCTTTGGATCGTATGCTCTTCGAGTCGATCGGCGATCCCGAAATCGCTACCCGCATCGCTCAATATGAAATGGCCTTCCGGATGCAGACGAGCATCCCGGAATTGATGGACTTTTCCCGCGAGGACCGGCGGACCTTGGAACTCTACGGCACCAAAGGGGGCGATGGGTCGTTTGCGGCGAATTGCCTGTTGGCCCGTCGCTTGGCAGAGCGGGGGGTCCGTTTCATCCAACTTTACCATCGCGACTGGGACCATCACGGCGGAATCAAAAAGGACATTGCCGTGGTCGCCCGTGAAGTCGATCAGGCGTGCTACGCTCTCCTGACGGACCTGAAGGCCCGCGGCATGTTGGATGAAACCTTGGTCGTCTGGGGCGGCGAATTTGGCCGGACCCCCATGGCGCAAGGGAACGGCCGCGATCACCACATCAAGGGTTTCTCGATTTGGCTCGCCGGCGGTGGAGTCAAGCCCGGAATCACCTACGGTGCGACCGATGAACTGGGTTACAACGCCGTCGAAAATGTCCTCGACGTGCATGACCTGCACGCCACCATGCTCCACCTGCTGGGCATTGACCACGAACGATTGACTTACCCATTCCAGGGGCGGTCGTTCCGCCTGACCGATGTGAAGGGCCGCGTCGTTCACGACATCCTCGCCTGACGGGCACCAGCCGGCGTCACCCAGACCCATCATGATCCGCTACTTCGCCACGTGTGTTCGCGGCATGGAAGAGGTTCTGGCTCAAGAGCTCCGCGCTCTGCCGGCTCACGAGGTGCAAATCGGTCGGGGGGGAGTGAGTTTTTGCGGCGATCGGTCCATCATGTACCAAGCCAACCTTTGGCTTCGCACGGCGATCCGAGTGTTGCGACCCGTTCTGACGGCTCCGGTTCACTCCCCCGACGAACTCTATGACGCCGCCCGGTCTCTCGACTGGTCACGATACCTGACACCGGATCACACGCTCGCCGTTGATGCGAACGTCCGTGACTCGGTCATCACCCATTCGCAATATGCTGCCCGACGGGTCAAGGACGCGATTTGCGATCAGTTTCTGGCCAAAGTCGGTCGTCGGCCCAGCGTTGATGCGCGTCGGCCGATGGTCCCGCTCAATTTGCACATCCATCAGAATGTCGCCGTGCTCAGTCTCGACTCTTCGGGTGAATCGTTGCACAAACGAGGTTATCGCCCCGTCCTGACCAAGGCACCGCTGAACGAAGCCTTGGCGGCGGGCTTGATCCTTCTGAGCCGCTGGGATTCGCAGACACCATTTGTCGATCCGATGTGCGGCTCGGGGACTCTTCCGATCGAGGCGAGTTGGATCGCACTGGACCGAGCGCCCGGGCTGACCCGTCAAGGCTTCGCCTTTCAGAGTTGGTTGGATTTTGATATCGCCTTCTGGACCGAATTACGTGAGCAAGCCCGACGGCGGATGGCTCGATCGCTTCCTGCCGGCGTGTCCGGTTCTGACATTCGGCGGGATGTCGTCGATTTTGCCACGAAAAATGCTCGTGCGGCCGGGGTCGGTCATCTCGTGCAATGGAGTGTGCGGGACGTTGCAGCTTTCCACGCATCCGATTCCCCGCCCGGCACCCTGATCGTGAATCCCCCCTTTGGCGAGCGCTTGGGTCAAGAAGCGGACCTCCGCCGACTCTACGGCACGTTGGGCCAACTTTTCCGACGGCTTCCCGGTTGGCGCTGCTGGGTCTTTACCGGAAACGGCGAGATGGCCCGCACGGTTCGGCTACCGGTTCGCGAACGAATCCATCTTTTCCACGGTGCCATTCGTTGTCAATTTCTCCGCTTCGATCCGTCCGGTTGAATTCTGCTCCTGGTCGACACAATCGCGAGGAAGGGAATGAATGTTGATTTGCGCGACCCCACCCCGAAATTTCACCATTCCTTGGACGCAGCTCGAGTCGATCGCGGGGAATACTAGGAGTGGGAGTTTTTTCTTCAGCGACGTCTTGCCGGCCTCAGGGGCCGAGGATTGACCATGCGTGGTTTCCTGCTGTTCGTAGCGCTCTTCGTAGTTGTCAACGAACAATTCGCCCAAAGTCCGACCAGCTACTCGGGCGGTTTACCTCTGTTGAAGCGGAGGCCCTTCAAACCGGAGCCGGCAGGGGAAGGGAACTGCGCTGCTTCGGCATCGTTCGTCGAAGGGTGGGGCGCTCGTTCATTTCCTCGTGTCATTTACAGTCGAGGGCCGATTGACAGCCCCTATTCGATGATTCGCTACACGACGCCGACACCGTCGGGTGAAGCCTTGCCTCCCCCCGCGACGCCGGCGGAATCGAAACGGCCCGAGGCGACGGCCATCCCCGTCGAGCCGATCCCCGCACCGAGACGGGCACATCTTCCCAGCGCGAGTGAATTGGAGCACCAAGAAGCACGCCCCAACGGCAAATAACCAGCCCTCATTCGCCCCGGCATTTCGCCGTTCCGGCCGGCGTCATGAAGTCGTCGGCCGTCATTCATCGCGGAAGAAAACGAACCGTCCAGGAGACAGGCCGCCCATTGGCGTAGGGCAACACGCCATGAAATTGTCGGGGAGAGTCCTCGAAGACGAGAGGCAGGAAATGACGGTCGCCCTCCCACAGGGGCAATTCCAGAATCCGGGCGATCTCGACCCATTCCAGGACGCCCTCGGGATTGGATTGCCGAGGTTCGCCTCGCCAGTGATCGATGCGAAATATGAAGCCGAACCAGTCTTCGCCATTTTTGCCGAAACCCGGCCAAGAAATGGTTCCTCGGAGTTTCAGATCAAGACACTCCAAACCGGCTTCTTCGCTGATTTCGCGGCACATTCCGCTAACGATGTCCTCGCCCGGAAGCAGCTTGCCGCCAAGTCCGTTGTACTTTCCCGCATGCAGATCATCATGACGGGTCGAACGATGGATCAGCAGCACTTGCCGTCGATCGCTTGACAGGACATATCCGAGGGTGGCCAAGATCGGCGTGTAGGGCATACAGTCATTCCTCGGGTTCGAGTCGGGCACGCAGCTCGTGGATGATCCGGGCGACCTGTTGGATGTCTTCGTCGGAGACACCTTCGCGTCGGCGGTAGCGCCGTTGGAGAGCGTCGAGAACGATCTCCCACATGTCCAAGCTGGGAGGGTGAAGTCGCGTCCAGATTCCCCGCCGAGTCGAGCGATATTGGAACTTCCAGAATCCGGCGAATCGCACGGCACGCAAGTAGCGTTTTTCTCCGCTAAGGGGGTCGTGATCGGTCCACTTGATCTCCATGCGGACATGCTAGCAGACCGTCGAAGCCCCGGCTTGGGGCGATGGATCGCTCCCACCCCGCAGCCGCGAAAGAATGGCTTGAAGATCGTCCGGGAGGGGCATCGACCAGTGCAACGTTGCGCCGCTCGCCGGATGAACGAATCCCAACTCTGACGCGTGAAGAAAGAGTCGTGGGCAGCCCAGAGAATCGGGTATCGTCGTGCCGTCGGGACGATGGTTGTACACCTTCTCGCCGCAAATGGGATGCCCCGATTCCGCCAAGTGGATGCGGATTTGATGGGTTCGACCGGTTTCCAGCCGGCAACTCAAGAGGGTAAAACCGGGCAGTCTCTCGGCCACTTCGACGTGGGTGATCGCCTCTTTCCCGAGTCCCGGGACGGAGGTGCTGCCACGGCGACCATCGCCCCGGTCACGCACCAAAAAGGAGCGGATCGTCCGCGCCGCGAATGGTCCGCTGACCAATGCCAGATAACGACGAACGACCTGGTGCATTCGAAATTGACGCCCGAGTTCGCGCTCGGCCCAGGCGCTGCGAGCAAACACCACCAAACCGCTTGTTTCCTTGTCGATGCGGTGGACGATGCGAAGTCGGGGCAGTTCGTGCAGGGGTCGACGAAAGCGCGCAGCGATCGCCCATTGGACACGATCCTGAAGCGTCGGAGCCAACCGCCGGCGTGCTTGTTTCCAGTGTAACTCGGCGGGGTGGCGAACCGTGTTCAACCCCGACGGCTTTTCCACCACGACCAGATGGTCGTCCAAATGTCGGATGGGAAGTTCGTCGCGAAAGGCCGAGGGCACTCGCTCCGGCTTCCGTTGAATCGACACGACGTCGCCTGCTTTCACCCGTCGGGCGGGATCGAGGCAGAGTTCATCGTTGAGTCGGACGTGTCGGCCGATGACGATTCGCTTGGCTGAACTCCAGGAAATTCCGGGTAGAGAGTGACGCACCACGGCGGCCAATGTCTGGCCCGCCAGGGCCTCATCAATCCTCACGGTTTCATCACGATCAGGGATCATGCGGAAGGGTGCCCAAGCGGTCGCCCGAGGTTGTCGATTGTGTCAGGTGGATCGCCGACGGGGGGATGTCGCGACGACGAGCCAAATCCAGCCCATCGCTCCAAAAAGGGCGGCGATCCCAAAGGCGAGGCTCGGTCGATTCATCTCCAATAAATATCCGACGTACAAGCTGGAAACCATATCCCCCATCGCGTTGGCACATGCCAGGATCCCCAGACCCAAACTGCGTAATTCTCGCGGGACGAACTCGACGGCAACGGCCTTTTCGAGCGTTTCCTCAATGGCGATGTAAACCCCCGACATCACGATGACCGCTACCAAAGCCAGGCGAGCTTCCCCCGCGGTGGAGAGTAACGTATTGGTGGCAACTCCCAAAGCGTAACCGACAAGCAGGACCCCCAGTTTCGAGCGACGGTCGCCCCAATGTCCCATCGGGTAGGCCACCATCGCGCTGACCAGGTTGTGAATCATGTACAGCATCGCGGCGAAGGAGAGATTCCCGGCGACGAAATGTCCCTCCTCCCCCATCGCTCGCGCCGCGAGCCAAACTAGAAACGTTCGGGAAAAGTCGCCCAAGCCGAACAGAAAGACGCCCGTCAAAAACCACCAGTAGATCCGTGGGAACGGCGGCCGCCTCCCTGTTGGTCCGGCGGGGAGAGTCGAGCCTGATCTGACCGGTTCTTCTTTGTCTTTGGTGAAAAAAAAGAAGGCTCCCGCCGCGAGCATTCCCGGAATGATGGTCCACAAAATGATCGAGCGAAACTCGACACCGGCCCACAACAGCAGCACGGCGGTCAAAGGTCCCACGACAGCGCCGAGCATGTCGCCAGCTCGTTCCAGACCGTAGGCCCGGCCGAAATGGGTCGGCTCGACGGTGTCGGCCAACAGATAATCGCGAAGAGGAGACCGAAAACCCCGACCAATCCAAGCCACACTCCGAAGCGTCAACACCGCTCCCAACGTGCCGACAAACGCGATCCCCCAGGTCGCCCCCGTCGTGACGAGGTAGCCCAGCGACGCCCACGGACGCTTCTTGGCGACCCGGTGGCCGAGATACCCGCCGGCGAGTTTGGAGAGACTCACTAGGAAATCTGCGACGCCCTCGATCAGCCCCAGAGCGGCAGGCCCCAATCCAATCGTGGCGAGGTACAACGGCAAGACCGACGTCGCCATCTCATGACTGACGTCGGAGAAAAACGTCGCAAGCACGATCGCCAGAACGGCGCGGGTGATCCAAGATTTTTCGGCGATCGGCTTGGGTTCGTGCGACATGTCACCTCGAATCGATCATTCGTCCAGCGGTTGCGTCGTCTTCAACTGGCAAGAACCTCGCTGCCTTAGAGCAACCTCTTTTGTTTCCGCAGGACCCATTCGCAGGTCAGCAGGCTCACGACGAGCACGAACATCAGGGCGTGATTCCACAAAGGCCAAGGCGGACGCGGCTGATTCAGCGTGATCCGCGTGCCGCTGGGAAGTTCACTTAGCAACCGATGGGCGTCGGAGAGGGTATAGAACCGGCCCCGGGAATCGCGGGCAGCTTGTTCCATTTCGCTTTGGTTCATGCGCAGTCGATCCAACTCGCCGGGCGGCGGAAGCACGCGGTTCTCGACGGTGGGGCGAGGGCTTTCCACCGTGGGAGACACCAGCGAGAATTTGTAGTCGCCATCCGGCGTCCGGGTCAGGAGAGTCTCATAGTTCGCCCGGCTATTCGGTGTCCGCGCGAGCGTCAACGTTTGCGTCTCAAGCAATTCGCTGAGGCGCTCGCCGGTCCGACGCAGGCGAAATCGCTCCACGAGAACTCTGACCGGGGTATCCGCCGGCGGGGCGGGGGCGTCGTCGGGAAAGCGGACGGTGATGCGAATGGGGTCGTTTCGGCGATACGGCGACTGCTTATCCAGGCGTAATTCCACCCTCCCCAAGCGGTGCCTCGCCAGATAGCGCACCGTCTGCTGCCAGAACTGGTTGAAGCGAGGCTCATGATCGCGGAAGCGCCACCGCCAGGTCTCGTCGAAGCCAAAAAACAACGACCTCCCCGCCCCTACGAAGGCTTGCACTACCAGAGGGTGCAATTCGTTCTCGGCATCGCCAGGCCCACGCCGGGCCAGCATTTGTGGATGAGTCGCGAGAACTTCCGCTGTCGGCTTGGGTCGATACCCCCAAGATGCGAAGTAGAGCGGTGCCAGACTGCTCCAGATGGCCGCGTTGTCAGCATCTTCCGCTGCCAAGCGAAAAATCGGATGTTGCAAGCCGATCCCGCTGAGTCGCAGGCGGTAGCCGGTCGTTAGTCCGATACGGAGGAGGTCACGTTCCCGTGGGTCGGGTCGATCTCCTGGGTTGCTCGGTTGGATGGGCAGGACGTCGCCCAGCGGTGTGTCAAAATAGGCGTGCGGCATCGATTGCTCACCGGCCAGTGTCAGCAGTCCGCCGCCTCGTTCCCGCACGAAGTCGCGGAGGAGTTCGAGTTGTTTTCGGCCCATCATCGGGTGATCGGGGGCGACGTCGCCCAAAATGATCACGTCGTAACCGAAAAGCTCGTCCCGGGCCGGCATCTCGGCGAGCGCACTGCGGTCCTGAAGGGCAAACTCGCGATCCGCATCGACGAGCAACACTTTCAATTGGATGCTGCGGTTGCCTTGTGCCGTCGCCGCTTCTCGCTCCAGGAGCGCTTTGACGTACCGATATTCGTAACGTGGGTAGCCCTCGATCAACAACACCTTGACGGGTTTGGCATCGAAAACATGGACGAGCTTCTCCACGCGATTGTTGCTTTTATCCGTCTCGTCGGGCTGCTCGGGGACAGAGACGACGTAAGTGTGATTGCCCGGCTCCATCGGGGTGGCCGTGAGCCTTACCCGAACAGGTTGACTCGGATCGAGATCAACGGTGGTCCGTTTCAGTTCCACCAGACTCCCATCGCTCTTTTTCTCCCAAAGCACCACCGGCACCGATGTCGCCGAAATCCTGCCCCGAACGGACACACGGACGTCAAACACGTGCCGATCTCGAACATTCGCCGTGTCCTCCGCCTGGAGGTCGTGGAGGAACAGGTCCCGAGGCTCATGAGCGTCGCCGACTCCGACGAGAAAGAGCGGGACATCGGCACGAGCCGCGTGACGCGCCGCTTGGGCCAGGTTTTCACCTTCGGTCGTGACACCATCGGTCAGCAGAATGATGCCGCCGAGCGATCCTCCTCGGAAGTCATTCAAGATGGCGCGAACGGCTGACCCCAGTTGCGACGAATCGCCCAGCGCGCGCAGGCCTCGCAGTTGCTTCAAGGCTCCGTCGACGCCATCAACGTCGATGATCTCCGCCAGCCGTGTCACTCGGCTATTGACCTCGTACAGGTGGATTTTGACCTGGCGACGTCGCAACAACTCGCTCAGCCAATCGTTGGAGTTCCCGGCCAGCAACGCTTTTACCAGATTCAACCGGGTCGGGGTCTGCCATTCGTCCAAGTGTTCGCGAAGTTCGGCCAGTTCGGTCGGGGCGTCGCCTCGATTCTGTGCTTGCTTCAGGCGTTGGTTCATTTCCTCAATGTCGGGAGTTGCGAGCTGCCGCCATTGTTCGGCCAATTCGTCGGCCCGTCGCCGGACATCGGGGTCTTGGAAGTCGTCGGATTTGCCGAAGCTACGCGATGTGTCCACGACGATCGCCACGTCGGGCCAACCCTCTCGTTCAAACGAGAGTCGTAGTTGCGGCAACAAAATGACGAGGGTCGCGAAAAACAGACTCGCGCGCAACCCGGTCGGTCCGAAAAGGGATGACCGGGGCGGCGTGACCTCGCCGGGGATACGGACCTGGGAGGCAACACGCTCCGCCCGGTAGATACCAATCGTCGTCAGGATCAATCCCGTCAGAGCGGCGGCAATGAGCCAACGATCGGCCCGCGCCTCGCCGGTCAGATACGCGAGATATTCGAGCCGCCAGCGTGTCCCCTCTCCGGGAGCCGCCTCGCTGATTCCCAATCGTTTCTCGGCT
>CAKZUU010000177.1 GCA_937922175.1 uncultured Gemmataceae bacterium | reverse complement strand
GTCCTGACGTCGGCCCCCGGCTTGGGCAAAACGCTCGTCGCTCATTTACTCCTCGAAAGACTCGGCGATGCTCTTAACCGCTCGCTCCTGACGAGTTGCCGATTCTCTCATCGAGCCGATCTTTTTCGGGCCATCTTGTTTGATCTCGGACAACCGTATCAAGGCTTGGGAGAGCAGGAATTGCGCCTCGCCTTGACGAACTACCTGCTGGATGAATGGGGGTTAGGGCGGCCCACTGTTCTGGTGTTGGATGAAGCTCAAGGACTCAACAGTGATCTGCTTGAAGAGCTTCGGTTGTTGAGCAATCTCGAAACCAGTCATGGCAAAGCAGTGCAAATCATTTTGATTGGGCAAACTGAGTTTCAAGAGAAGCTCGCCCGTCCCGGTCTGACGGCATTGCATCAGCGACTCGCCACCCATGCTGTCTTGGAACCGTTGGACATCCATGAATCCGCCGACTACCTGAACCATCAACTCCGTCTGGCAGGCGGACGGCCGGAACGAATCATGACCGACGAGGCGATGATGATCTTGGCGCGCACATCGGGCGGGGTCCCGCGCCTGTTGAATCGCTATGCCTATCAATCGTTGGCATTTGCCGAACAGGTAGCGGCCGACCGAGTCGATGCCGAGGTGGTCATTGAAACGTTAGCGCACTGGGGAGTTGAACCCGTTCTCAGCGACGAGGGCGAATTGTCGGCGGCCAACGAGGGGGCATCATCGTCGGAGACTCTACCCCGTAAACGAACCGTCGAGAATCGTCGGTCCTCCGCGCCACGGGTTCGACCGGGAATCACTTCAGGGGACTGCCATCTCGGAACGCGCCCTGCGGCGCTGACCTCGGAAGCCCCCTGGATTGCTGGCAGCACCCCATCGACTTCGTCCCCGCTCACGCTGGACGACTGACCCGGCTCGAAACATCGCAACACGGAGTTTTGGCGATGGCGCGCATCCTCGACGTTACTCAATCGATCAGTCCTTCTCGTGTGGAGAAACAGGCAATCGCTCCGCGGGACCTGCCGACTCGCGAAACTGACGGGGGGGAGGAATCAGAGGTTCCATTCATCGAGGTCGGAGCGGGCGTATCAGCAGCTTCTTCCCGTGTTGACCGTCGGCGAGGGCCTCATCCCGCTATTATTCCCTTGCCGCGCGTCCGAGCCGCCGAGGAAACCGCTGCGGCTTCCCATGTGCCCCTCAAGCTCTTCCGCATCGCTTTTCAGCCGCTGCCGTTTCCCGAATCAAGTTCCTCTCCGCCGGCCGAGCGATACGCACCCGAGTTAATCACCTTTCACGATCCGCAACACGAAATCAGCCAGCAGTACCGTCAGGTAGCCGAGCAGATACGACTCCAACTGGCTGACGCCAACGGGCGAACTTTGTTCTTCACCTCCACCGGACGCAGGGCGGGAACCACATCATTCGTCTTGAATCTGGCCATGACCTTTTCCTCCGCATCGCTGGGCCGAATTCTCGTGGTGGACGCCAACTGGGACCATCCCGCGGTGGCGGCACGGCTAGGTCTGGCCCCGGAGCCCGGCTTGCGTGAAATTCTCGCACGAACGGTTCCGCTCGTCTGGGCGTTGAAAGAAAGCGGCACCTCCTGCCTCTCGATCCTGCCCGCCGGGAGTCCGTCCCTGCCGGTGACGATGGACCTTTGGCCGATTGTGTTGGACCAACTTACCCAACAATTTGATTGGCTTTTGATCGATGGTCCTCTTGTCGGTTCGTCGGGCTGGCCCGCTTTGGCGGGGACAGCTCAGGCCGCTTACCTCGTCTGGAAGAGTACCGATTTGGAGAATCCGCAACTCAACCACGTCCTCGGGGAGATGAGCCGATCCGCTGTCCCGCTGCGCGGCTACATTCTGACCCAGAGTTAAGCGATTGCCCGGGGTTCCTGGCCTCAGCGCCCTTGAAGCTCTTGAACCAACTTCGCGAGCAGCTTCGGGTCATCCTTGGTTTTCAGGTGTTCGATTCGATTCGTCGGCACTTTCAATTGCGTCAAGGCGGACTCGATCCGCTTCCACAATCGGGATCGCTTCGGTCCTTCGGCCAAAAACAGTTCCGTGACTAATTCGGAAAGCCGTTGTAACTGGATGCTGTCCTGGTTTTCGTAATATCGTTTGATGATCCGTTGCTGATACGGCGTGAAATCGTCCATTCCCATCGGTGGCTCCTGTCCCGTTCGGAGGCGTCCGAATCGCCGGCGTGGAGTCCCAATCTCCGGCGCCCGCGCCGATCCATGTCAACTGATGAAGCGTCAATTCGAGTCGGCATCGCGGAGACTCCGCTCCGGATCGAAAAACCTCAGATACAGCGTGCCCGGCTGTTGCGATTCACCGACCTGAACGACCACACGGTTGATCCCGTTTCGCAGAGACATGTCAAAGCTCTTAATGTCAGGCCGATCCTCGGCTGCCACGACGCTGCCCAGAGATTGATCGTTCAGCCGAACCTCGAATTGGCCAACACCGCCGATCAGCAAGCGGCTTCGGAACGCGGACGAGGATTTCACCTCAGCGACGACGGTCAGGGGTTGCCCTTGGCTCACCGGGGGCAAGTCGATGCGCCCGGTCACCGGCACCTCCCGCGCTTGGCCGTTCACCTTGACCCGGGCGAGGAACGGATGGGCCATCACATATCGAATCAAATCACGAAAATCTTGCTCGCTCATGCCGGCGGCTAAGCCCTCAGGCATCATCGACTTCTCTTGAATCGTGTGGTTTTCGATGTCGTCCTTGGCGATGACCTTTTCCACGCCGTTCTCCACCTTCAAGATCAAGCGTTGCGGATCTTCCGCCACGAGCAAACCGACCTCCGTGGTTCCGTCCTTCCGCTCGATACTGTGGACGAAGTACGGAGCGCCGATGACTCGATTGGGATCGAGGATATTCGCCAACAAGTATTCGATGTCGCGGGCGGCTCCATCGAGCGACGGTCCGACGTCGGCACCTCGACCATCGAAACGATGGCACTTGGCGCAATGTTGATCGAACACCTGCTTGCCCCGATCCCACGAACTCGAACCCCGTCCCAGGCTCTCCCGCATGCGAGCGATCAATGTCTCCAACTCTTTCGGCGTGGCTCGGAACCGACCCCAGACGCGCTCAATTTGTGCATTCAATGACGCATCGTTAAAAGTCCGAATCCGCAGGATCGTGTTATCGGTGAGATCTTGGCGGGCGACACGTTTTTCACCGACAGCTTGCAAAAGGGACGCCGCCCATTCGCGACGGCTGGCCATGACATTGGCGGCCTCGAGGCGGACCTCCAGCGGATAGGTGGACCAACGTGGCAGAAGTTGCTTGGGCAGATCGCGGTCGCGGAGCAGGTTCAGGCTACGGGTGGCCGCGACTCGCACCGGGAGAGGCTCGTCCTGGCCCAGAAGACTCAGAAGCGTTTCCCGGGCCTGCGGATGCTGGAGCCGAGCCAGATCGCGGACGGCCTCCACCCGTTCCGACACCGGTTGTCCCCGGTCACGCGCGATCTGAAATGCGCGGCGCATCGCCTCGGGATCGCGAAAACTGACATCCAGTTGTCCGACCCATCGTTGGATGGTCTCGTCGTCGTTGGGGAGTTTGTTCCGGAGGTCAGGCCAACCGCGTGGCATATCCACGATCTGGTCACGAAGCGCCACGGCCATCCCCTCTAACGCGAACCGTTGCGCTGGAGATTGCGTGTCGGTCAGATCGTTGACGAATTCGATGCAGCGATCTCGGAACTCGGGTCGGTTTTCCGCTAAAAGACGACGCATCACGCGGGGGACGATGTACTGTGCTACCATCAGATTGACAGCCGACTCCCTACCTCGGGCGTTGGGCGTTTTGGGTCGGCACTGTGTTTTCAACCAGGCCATCTCCGCGTCCAAGGCCGCCGTCGATGCCTTGGCGAGGAACTGTTCATACGCCAACCAGACGAGCAGAGGGATCACGGGATCTTGGCTGTCTTCGGAAACTAACATGAGTTGATGCAGCAAACCGGTGACGTCGCGTCGTCCCACGAAGCGGAAGGCCAATGACGCGATCTCCCGCCGCAGAACGGAGTGCATCGGCAGCGGGTTGTCCGGCCGAGGGGCGACTGCCCGGAGAAGCTTGGCGTAAGTCGCATCTGAGAGGTTGTCCTGCTCGCCGGCGAACCGCGCCAGCCATGCCAGGGCCACGGTGTTGTTGTCCTCCACCATCGCGGGATCGAACGGCCCATCGCCTCGCAAAGCGTGCCATTGGCGGACCTCCGCCCAGGAACGGAACTTAGGTTTGACGAAGCCGTCGTCTCGCCTCAACCCCCGTTCGTAGACCAGACGCAACGATTGCCGGCTGACGTAGGGATTCGAATCCAAGGTGCGGGCGATGAGCTCGTCATCGGCCAATTGGGACAAGTCTTGGGCTTTTTTGCTCGTCACTGTTTTGGGCACGATGCGATAGATTCGGCCGCGCTCGTAGTCCCAATCATCGGGCTTGGCTTGGTGACAAGGGTTCTGGTCGTGCCAATCGCTCAGGAAGATTTCACCGTTGGGACCCCATTTCAGACTGAGCGGGCGGAAATTCTTGTCGCCGCTGACCAGAAAGTCGTCTCCACGATGGGCGACGAAGGTTGAACCTCGACGAACTAAGACGTTTTGTTTGATCGAGCAACCGTGGATGCTGCCGAAAATCACGCTATTGCGGTACGGCTCAGGAATATGAGGGGCGTCCAGCGAAATCAACCCGGCGTGCGCCCAACCGCTTTCCCGATGGAAAGTGTGATCGCAAATCTCCTGCAACTCGCCGTAGGCGAAAGGATTGAAGCTCGCGCCGGCCTGCCGGCGGTAGATCCCACCGGGAACCATGTGATACAAATGGGGGATCACGCAACAGCAGAGGATGAACTC
>CAKZUU010000176.1 GCA_937922175.1 uncultured Gemmataceae bacterium | reverse complement strand
GCCAAAGGTGCCCGGCCCGGAGATCAGGTCGTCATCGAGATGATCCGCTTTCCAAGTTTGGATGAACGGGGTGAAGGCGTCATCATTGAAGTCCTCGGACCTCGGGGTGAAGCGGCCGTCGATGCGTTGGCCGTCATTCGTGCTTTTGGCATCCCGGACCAGTTTCCACCAGAGGTACTCGCCGAAGCCCGGGCCGTCGTTGCCACGTTCGACGAAAACGATTTCTCCGGGCGAGTCGATTTTACCCAACAATGCGTGATCACGATCGACCCCATCGATGCCCGCGATTTCGATGATGCTGTCAGCCTTCATCGCGATGGGCGGACCGGCCATTGGCATCTGGCTGTCCACATCGCTGACGTCAGTCATTTCGTGAAGCCGGGTGGAATGATGGATCGAGAAGCCCAGAAACGAGGCAACAGCGTTTACTTGCCCCAACGTGTGGTGCCCATGCTGCCAGAGGCGATTTCCAATTCTCTCGCCTCGTTGCAGCAAGACCGCAACCGTTACGTGAAGTCCGTTCTGATGGAGTTCACCGCTGCCGGAGCACGAATTCACACGGAGTTCGCTCAAGGAGTGATTCGCAATCGCAAACGGTTCCATTACGAGGAAGTGTCTCGCATCTTGGCAGACCTGCCGACCCAGCACGGGGCGAGCGAGATTCCGGACGTGGGCGTGGAGCCAGAGATCGCGGCAATGCTCATCCAGATGCGAGAATTCGCGTTGATCCTGCGCGAGCGGCGGCGGAAACAAGGGGCGTTGGAATTATCGCTAGCTGAGACGGAGTTGGAATACGACGATGAAGGACGCGTCACGGGAGCCCATCGCGCCGTGCACGACATCAGCCATCAGATCATCGAGGAGTTCATGTTGGCAGCGAATGAGGCAGTCGCAGAACACTTGGCGGCTCAAGAAGCCGTCTTTTTGCGACGGGTACATCCCGCTCCAGAGCCTGAGAAGTTGCAGTTATTTGCCGAATTCGCGAGTCATCTGGGGTATCGCGTGGATCTGCATCGCGATCGATTCGCCCTGCAACGTGTGTTGGAAGAGAGTCAGGATAAACCCGAGCAGGACGCCATCCATTTCGCTTTGTTGCGGAGCTTGAAACAAGCCATCTACAGCCCGGCGTCGGAGGGGCATTATGCGTTGGCAAGTGGCGACTATTGCCACTTCACTTCACCGATTCGACGGTATCCGGATCTGACGGTGCACCGCGTCCTGAATCGATGGATGAAAACGGGGAAAGTCGGTGGTAACTGGGACGAGTTAATGGCCCTGGGCGACCATTGCAGCCGGACCGAGAGGCGGGCCGAGTCGGCCGAACGCGAATTGATCAAGTTGAAGTTGCTGCAATTCATGGAAAAGCGGATCGGCGAACGATTCCACGGTATCATCACGGGAGTGGCTGAATACGGCTTCTATGTCCAGGCCGTCGAGATTCCGGTCGAGGGATTGGTCCACATCAGTTCATTGACGGACGATTATTATGCTTTCGACGCCGATTCCCACACTTTGGAGGGCTTGCGGAAGAAACGCCGTTTCCGCTTGGGGGATCGGGTTCGAGTCGAGGCTGTGCGAGTGGACGTCGGTCGTCGGCTGCTGGATTGGCGGGTCATCCGCTGACGGTCGAGGTCTCGATGGGTTCAGCGTTCTAATCCCCAGATTTGGATGCCGAAGTTGTCGAGATCGAAATCTTCGCCCTTTTCACCTTCCCCTGGGTTGCCACGGTCGATTGATACGCGCAAGAACCCCCAGAGACTCGCCTTTTCGCCGTAATCATCGTAGCCGTCGGCATCGACGTCGGCCTCGAGCAGCCAGCGCCAAGATCGTTTTTCGTTTCCCGGAATCGCCTCTTCTTGCCAACCTTTGATCACCCGAGCGACGGCCTGGATGGCTAATTTCCACAGCTTCGGCTCGGTGATGTCGACCCGCATTTCTTCGACGCCTTTCTCGACCTGGAGGCCCGGAAGGCGAGCGACCGACTCGAACAGCTTGACCTCCAGCGTTGCCGCACGCCAGGGCGTCCTGAGGTAGAAAGACACTTTCGGGGTGTCGAAGCCCAAGCTGTACAGTTCGATGCGCATGGGCTAACCCGCCACGACGATGTTGACCAATTGTCCGCGGGGGACAATTACTTTGACAATTTTCTTGCCACCGATGAAGGATTGAATCCGTTCATCGGCCAAGGCAAGTTCGCGCAATTGTTCTTCCCCCGTGCCCGCCGGCACCGTCAATCGACTGCGGACCTTCCCGTTGACTTGAATCGGAACTTCGATTTCGTCTGCCTTCACCAAGTCCGGGTCGAATTGAGGCCAAGGTTCATACGCCAGGCTCTGCGAATGGCCCAAAGCCGACCAAAGCTCTTCCGCGATATGCGGAGCGAAGGGCGACAGGAGCAAAACGAACGTCTCCAAAACGCGGTGGGGTCGAATGGACAATGGTGTCAGCAGGTTGGTGAATTCCATCATCGCAGCAATAGCTGTGTTGAATCGCAGGTCATCCAAGTCCTCGGTCACCCGCTGGATCGTGCGATGAAGTGCGCGGAGGAGTTCGCGGTCGGGTTCAACATCTTGCACGGAATCATTGAGGCAGACGTTCTCCGCTCGCTCGTCGACAACCAGACGCCAGACTCGCGACAGAAACCGATAGACACCCTCCACTCCCCGCATGCTCCAAGGTTTGACCGCCTCCAAGGGGCCCATGAACATCTCGTACAAGCGCATGCTGTCCGCACCGTACTCATCCACCACCTTGTCCGGGCTGATCACGTTGCCGCGGCTTTTCGACATCTTTTCATTGTTTTCGCCCAGGATCATTCCTTGATTGACCAACTTTTGAAACGGCTCCGGGCAAAAAACGTGCCCACGATCGTAAAGCACCTTGTGCCAAAATCGAGCATACAGCAAATGCAAGACGGCATGCTCCGCTCCGCCGACATACAGGTCGACAGGCAGCCAATACCGAGCCTTCTCCGGATCGCAGAACCGTTCGGCGTTCCGGGGATCCAAGTATCGAATGTAATACCAGCACGAACCCGCCCATTGCGGCATGGTGTTCGTCTCACGACGATAGCGTTTACCGTCGATCATCACGTAGAGCCAATCTGTCGCTTTGACGAGCGGCCCCTCCGGATTGCCGGTCGGTTTGAAATCGGCAAGATCCGGGAGGCGGACCGGCAAATCGGCATCCTCTACGGGCCGCATCCGCCCCGTCGGTCGGCCTTCGTCGTCCAATTCATGCAGGATCGGGAACGGCTCGCCCCAATACCGCTGCCGACTGAACAGCCAGTCCCGTAACTTATAATTGACCTTTCGACGACCGATCCCCTTTTCCACCAGATGGTCAATCATCCGCGCCTTCGCCTCCTCTACCTGGAGGCCGTTCAAAAATCCGCTATTAATCGCCGGACCATCCCCCAAATAGGCCTTGCCCGACCAACCCTCCGGCGGTTGAACAGTGCGGATGATGGGCAAACCGTAAACCTCAGCGAATTCCCAGTCGCGCTCGTCCTGACCGGGAACCGCCATGATGGCTCCTGTCCCGTAACTCGCCAGCACGTAATCCGCGATCCACACCGGTAGCAGTCGCCCGTTGACCGGGTTGATCGCATAGGCGCCGGTAAAAACTCCCGTCTTCGTTTTTGCCAGATCCGTTCGTTCCAGATCGCTTTTACTCGCGGCGGCACGCTGGTAGTCCTCAACGGCCTGTCGCTGGGCCGACGTCGTGATCTGACCGACGAGCGAGTGTTCGGGGGCCAGCACCATGTACGTGGCGCCGAAGAGAGTGTCGGGACGTGTTGTGAACACCCGGATCGACAATCCATCGGCGCGTGGGGTAGCTACGCCATCGTGAGCGGTCAGCTCGCCCCCCTCGGCGGCCAGCGGAAAATCGATCTCCGCCCCTTCGCTGCGGCCGATCCAATCTCGCTGCATCTTTTTGATCGACTCGGACCAATCGACGAGGTTCAGGTCTTCCAATAGACGCTCGGCGTAGGCGGTAATCCGCATGAGCCATTGCCGCAGTGGCATGCGAATCACCGGGTGTCCGCCGCGCTCCGATTTGCCGTCGATCACTTCCTCATTCGCCAACACGGTGCCCAACGCAGGGCACCAATTGACGGGAACCTCGGCTTGATAGGCCAAACGGTGCGCGTCCTGGTATCGGGCCACCTCATCAGGACCGCGCCGGCGAACCTCGTCAGGAATCGGCAGTTCGGCGATGGGTCGGCCTTTTTTTGCCACCGGGTCGAACCAGGTGTCATAAATCTGAAGGAAAATCCATTGCGTCCACCGGACGTACTCGGGATCGGTGGTGTTCACTTCACGCTGCCAGTCGTAGCTGAAGCCGAGCATTTTGATTTGGCGTTTGAAGTTCTGGACGTTGCGCTCGGTATTGATCGCGGGGTGCTCGCCCGTATCAATCGCATGTTGCTCGGCAGGAAGGCCAAACGCATCCCAACCCATCGGATGCATCACATGCCAACCTTGCATCCGACGATACCGCGCAAGAATGTCGGTTGCCGTGTAGCCCTCCGGATGACCCACATGCAATCCCGACCCGCTCGGATACGGAAACATGTCCAGGACGTAGAACTTTCGCTGCTGGGGCGACGCAGGATGATCCGACGTGCGGAAGGTCTGATGCTCGTCCCAATATCGCTGCCACTTCGGCTCGATCGCTTTTGGATGATAACTCGGCATGGGGGAACCTGTCACGCCCGGAGAGGGTCAACGACGTTCAGAAGTCGCCGCACCTGGGCTTGGGTTGCTATATCGTTACATCGCTCGCTGGAAAGGCATGAGGGTCTCATCCGCGACGAATCGGAGAGCCGATCCAGGCGCGCAAGATGTTCGGGTAGAAAGATCCATAAGGTAGTGAGCGATCTGAACGAAATTGCACCGAGGGTCCTCCGATGTTTGCCCGATCTGCCCTAATTGCATTGGCGTTGTTTGTCGGCGGCGTGAAATCATTGCCCGCCGAGACGGTCTTACCTCCGAGCTATTTTTACCCCGAGCGGCGGTGGGAGCGGATGGCCCGCGATTGGGTTCGACTCTACTTACGTCGCCCGCCGACCGAACGTGAGATCCTGATGATTGTGAACCAATTGCGGCGCGGAGTCAGCGTCAATGCTGTTCAGGCGAACATCTTGGCCAGCGCCGAGTATTTTCGCGGGTGTCAATGGAACCTGAACGTTTGGGCCCGGCAAATGATCGCCGACGTCTTGGGGCGTCCTGCGACGCCTGCCGAGGCAGCTCTGGTGACGAATATCGCTCTTCGGCAGGGCCGATATGCGGCCGCGTTGACCACCCTGGAGAGCCAGGGCGGATTCTGGTGGGGGTGGTAACCGGAGCCGGGAAGGGTGACAGCCGGGGGAGAGTTGCACGTTGCCGAATGCCTGCTGGTCACGATAATATGAGTTTCGGTTGTGCCGATGTCCCGCCACCACGGTGAGTGGCCGGACCTCTGGGCGTTTTTCGAGGAAGAGCGAGATGGCTCTTGGCCTATTGGGGACCAAGGTCGGGATGACCCAGGTCTACGATGAAAACGGTGAGGCGACCCCGGTCACGGTCTTGCAAGTCGGACCCTGTCGCGTCTTACAGGTTCGCACCCCGGAACGAGACGGTTACTCGGCGTTGCAATTGGGATACCTGGACAAATCCCGCCGCCGTGCCACAAAGCCCGAGCGGGGCCACGTTTCAGCCGAAATGGAGTCAAAGCGACGAGCCCGAGGGATCCCGTTGGCTCCGAAGCCCAATTGTGAGCCGCAGAAGTATATCCGCGAGTTTCGCTTGGAAGGCCCGGCCACACAAGAAGTTGGTGCCGTTCTCACGGTTGCGGACGTGTTTGGCGACGTCAAGGCTGTCGACGTGATTGGTCGAACCAAAGGCCGCGGCTTTGCCGGTGTCATCAAACGGCATGGTTACGGTGGCTTGAGGCACACCCACGGTGTCAAAAAGGGTTGGCGCCAACGTGGCTCGACAGGCTCCCACGCCAGCAATCGTGGCTCGGGCCGGCCGAAAAAGGGCATCCGCATGGCCGGGCGCTACGGCAATGAGCGAGTCACGGTCCGCAATCTCACCGTCGTCAAAGTCGATGCGGATCGAAACCTGCTTCTCGTTAAGGGGGCGGTTCCCGGAGCAGCGGGCGGTCTGGTGATGGTTCGACCAACGAACAAACGTTGATCGACCGATCGAGGGGATCCCCCCAATCAAAGTCAATGATCTCCCGTCATCGCCGCGACCCGGTCGTCCGAGACAGGTCGCGGCGATTCGAGAAGTTTAGCCGAACAGCGCGAACCGATCTTGCAGTGCTTTGACCGTAAGCTCGTTGACTCGCAAGGCGCGGCAGGCTTCGACCGCCGCTTGCGCCGCCGATAAGGTGGTGATGCAGGTGACTCGGCGAGCGACCGCCTCGACTCGGATACGCACCTCGTCGGAGCGACTTCCCCGACCGCTGGGCGTGTTGATGATCAGAGCAACGTCGCCGTTGGTCATATGATCGATGAGATTCGGCCGACCCTCTTGAAGCTTCATCACGATGTCGGTTTCAATCCCTGCTTCCCGAAGAACCTGACCCGTGCCCCGAGTGGACATGATCGAATAACCCATTTCCTTAAAGGCCCGAGCGATCGGCACGACGGCCGACTTGTCACGATCCGCCACCGAAATGTAGATCGTGCCGCTCTCGGGTAACACGGCCGATGCCGCCATTTGCGATTTCAGAAATGCCATCGGAAACGTATCGTCAATGCCCATGACTTCGCCGGTGGAGCGCATTTCGGGGCCGAGAATAATGTCAACTCCAGCGAACTTGTTGAAGGGAAATACGCTTTCTTTCACAGAAAAATGCTTCGGCGTGACCTCCGTCTCCCCATGCAATCCGAGTTCTTCGAGTTTGCGACCGGTCATCACCAGCGCCGCCTTCTTGGCCAAGGGCACACCGATTGCCTTGGACACAAAAGGCACCGTCCGGCTCGCCCGCGGGTTGGCTTCCAATACGTAGATGGTCGGTTCCTCGTCCGGTCCGGTTTCTTTGATCGCGAATTGGGCATTCATCAACCCGCAGACTTCCAACTTCAGGGCCAATGCTCGCGTTTGCTGTTTGATACGTTGAATGACGGCGGGCGGCAAGCTATGAGGCGGGATGACACACGCCGAGTCTCCGGAATGAACGCCGGCCTCTTCAATGTGTTGCATCACACCGCCGACGTATACCTGTTGGCCATCGCAGAGACAGTCCACGTCGACTTCCAGGGCGGATTCCAGAAAACGGTCAATCAAGATGGGAAGGTCTTTCGATAAATTCGGTGAGTGTTCCTCCATGTAGCGGAGCAGGTCGGCCTCGTCATCGAGAATCTTCATCGCCCGCCCCCCCAACACGAAGCTGGGCCGGACCAGAATCGGAAAACCGATCTGCCGCGCTACACGCATGGCCTGCTGCACGTCAATCGCCGTTCCGCTCTCCGGTTGGCGTAATCCAAGACTATCGATCACCTCTTTGAAGAGCTCGCGGTTCTCCGCTTTTTGAATGCTCTCGACGCTGGTGCCGATGATCGGGACCCCGGCG